>JAITVM010000295.1 GCA_031285815.1 Clostridiales bacterium
GTCTATAACTAGCACATCAAAATCATTAGTATCGCCTATTTTTTTTAAGTATTTTATATTGTCGATATTTTTTGGCATATCCTTAAATGACTGTATTAACTTATCATCTTTAGAAAAAAAAGCTATAGTAATAGTAACACCGCCTTTATTTGGTTTATGGGCTAAATAATAATGATTTTTGCCTAAAATAAATTTTTACCCTACTATGTTCTGGTTCTATAATAGCATTCTCTATTTTATTAGAAAAAATTATGCACGGGTTTAGTTTTTTATTAGGGCTTCTGTAAAATTATTCTGAAAAATCCCCAAACTTTCTGAATCTTGCATACCGTTCATCTAAAAGTAGGTTTAGGCTTTTTTCCCTTAATGCTTTTATTTCTATTTTAAGCTGCTCTTTTAATATTTTCGCCGTAAAGTCTAAATTTTTATCGAGCCCCTCCCAGGGCTCCTCAATTATTTTATCTATTATTTTTAATTCCAATAAGTCCTTGCTAGTTAATTTCATAAAATCTGCCGCTTCTTTGGCGCGGGCCGGGTCCTTCCATAGTATACTGGCGAAACCTTCCGGCGATAAAATTGAATAGACCGCGTTTTTAAGCATCCAAACCCTATCGGCTACGGCCAATGCCAAGGCACCGCCACTGCCACCTTCGCCAATTAATATCGAAATTATCGGGGTTTTTAATGAGGACATTTCCATTAAATTTCTGGCTATAGCTTCACCCTGGCCACGTTCTTCGGCGCCAATGCCGCAAAAAGCACCTTGTGTATTAATAAATGTTATGATAGGCCTATTGAACTTCTCTGCTTGCTTCATAAGCCGTAGTGCTTTACGGTACCCTTCAGGGTTAACAGAGCCAAAATTCCGTGTTATGTTTTCATCTAAGCCCGTGCCTTTTTGGATGCCAATAACTGTTACAGAAGACCCTGATAACCTTGCTACCCCTCCGACTATGGCTTTGTCATCTTTAAAAACACGGTCGCCATGTAATTCTATAAAATCTTTAAAGATTGCATTTATAAACTGTAGTGCAGTAGGCCTTTTTAAATCCCTGGCTATTTTGACGGTATCAAAAGCCGACATCTAAACCACCATAACCCTTCATTTAATAAATAATCTGGCTTTAATCCAAAGCTGGTTAACTGTAGTTTGGCTTTAGGTGAATTTTTAATATCTTTGAAATAACATCGCGTAATTCAGGGCGGCTTACTATTTTATCGATAAAGCCGTGCTCCAGTAAAAATTCTGAAGTTTGGAACCCCTCTGGAAGTTCTTGTTTAATAGTTTGCTCTATTACACGCCTGCCTGCAAAACCAATAGTTGCCTTTGGCTCTGCTAAAATAATGTCACCAAGCATAGCAAAACTGGCAGTTACCCCGCCTGTTGTTGGGTCAGTTAGAACGGGGACATATAACAATGATTTTTCAGAATGTTTAGCGAGGGCGGCGGATACCTTGGCCATTTGCATAAGCGACAGTATCCCTTCTTGCATGCGTGCACCGCCAGATGCTGTGAATACTATAACGGGCAAGTTATTTAATGTAGCGTACTCGATAGCGCGGGTAAGCTTTTCACCTACGACAGACCCCATACTCCCCATTATATAATTACTGTCCATAGCGCATATTATTGTGTCATAACCCACAATTTTGCCAAGGCCAGTAACAATAGCATCGTACAGCCCTGTGCTTTTCTGAAATTTTTTGTTTTTTTCTTCATATTCAGGATAATTAAGCGGGTTAAGCGGTTTCATATCTTTATCGAACTCTATAAAGCCGGCATCTTTGTCTAACACAAGCCCTAACCGTTCATAAGCGCCAATCCTAAGGTGGCCGCCGCAATAGGGGCAGACATTATACTTGCCAAGCTCTTTCCGGTAAATTGTCTTGCCGCAATAGGGGCACTTGAGCCATAACCCATCTGGCACTATAGGTACTGAGCCGAAGGTGTCTTCTTTTATTGAGTTAACAGGGATGTAAATCCTCTTTTTAAATAAATTCAAGTAAAACCGCACCCCTTCTTTTTAATATATTTATCCCAGTACAGGCGCTTTTAATGAAGCTAAATTATTTTCTAAAAATGATGTGTCAACATTTCCCTTTTTAAAATTTTCATTGTTTAAAATATTTATTTGAAAATCAATATTTGTATCTATACCTTCGATTACAAATTCGGACAAGGCCCGTTTCATTTTTTCAATTGCTTCATTGCGGTCTTTCCCGTGAGTAATTACTTTAGCAATCATTGAGTCATAGTATGGCAATATGCTATAGCCTTGATAAACAAAGCTATCAACCCTAAGGCCAAGGCACCCGTATGGCAGTGATAGGAAACTAATTTTACCAGGGGAAGGGGCAAAATTTTTTTCCGGGTTTTCGGCGTTTATCCTACATTCTATAGCGTGGCCATGTAGGGCTATATCCTTTTGAGATATTAAAAGCCTTTCGCCTGATGCGATTTTTAACTGCTCCTTAACTATGTCAATGTTTGTAGCCATCTCAGTTACAGGGTGTTCGACCTGTATACGTGTATTCATTTCCATGAAATAAAAATTGCCGTTAATATCATATAAAAATTCGACTGTCCCTGCATTTTCATAATTGCAGGCCTTAGCGGCTTTTATAGCCTCTTCGCCTAAAAGCCGGCGTTTTTCATCAGAAATAGCAGGTGAAGGGGCTTCTTCTAAAACCTTTTGGTTCCTGCGTTGAAGCGAGCAGTCCCGTTCGCATAAGTGGATAATGTTATTGTGCTCATCTGCTAATATTTGTACTTCAATGTGCCTTGCGCCTTCAATAAATTTTTCAATATATACGCTGCCGTCGCCAAAGGATGCTTTGGCTTCTTGTTTAGACTGATAAAAAGATTGCTCCAGATCCTGTTCGCGGCGTACTATGCGTATGCCTTTCCCGCCGCCGCCGGCTGAGGCTTTTATAATAATAGGGTATTTATACTCGTTTGCAATATTGTAAGCTGTATCCAAGCTTTCAATTATATTTTCGCTTCCGGGTATCACCCGGACCCCTGAATCAATCATAATTTTGCGTGCCTTTGATTTGTCCCCCATCATTTCGATTGTTTCAGCAGAAGGGCCAATGAATTTTATATTACATTCTTTGCACATGGCGGCAAAAACAAAATTTTCTGCTAAAAAACCAAACCCGGGGTGTATAGCCTGTGATTTTGTCAAACAGGCAGCAGAAATTATATTATACATATTTAGGTATGAATCGGATGCTTTATGTGGGCCGATGCAAACTGCTTCATCTGCTAATAGGGTATGCAACGAATTTTTGTCTTTATCAGAGTAGACTGCGACAGTTTTAACGCCCATTTCTTTACAAGCACGTATAATGCGGACTGCAATTTCGCCTCTATTAGCAATTAATATTTTATTGAACATAGGGGTACCCCTCTAATATAAAAATGTAATCTCCGCTTCACAAGCTTTTTTGCCCCCTATAAAGGCCATTACTTTTGCAGTGCCGGCATTTGCTTTTAAGCGGGTGAGTGTAGCCTCTAATAGGAGCGTATCGCCGGGTATGGCCTTTGCCCTGAATTTAGCCTTATCAACCGCGCCTAAGTACGCAACCTTCCCCCTGTTTTCCGGTTGCGATAAAAGTGCAACAGCACCTGCCTGTGCGAGGGCTTCAATAATTAGTACGCCGGGCATGATTGGCTCTTGTGGGAAATGCCCTTGAAAAAAATATTCGTTTATACTGAGGTTTTTAATGGCGGTTATTTTTTTCCCCGGTTCTATTTCAATAACTTTGTCAATTAATAAAAATGGCGGCCTGTGTGGTATAATTTCCATTACTTCTTTTATATCCATAAAAATCATTCCTTTATCATATATAAATTTTGGCCGAATTCAACCATTTCTTCATTCTTAACAAAAGATTGTATAATAACGCCATCATAATCGCTTAAAATTTCATTCATTACTTTCATTGCCTCTATAATACATAAGACCTGGCCCTTTTTTACCCTATCGCCTTGTTTTACGAAAGGGGCGTTTTCGGGTGAAGGGGATTCATAAAAAGTACCGACTAACGGGGATTTTATGAAAAGCCCACTATCAGATGCTTCGTCAATTACTGCGTGTTGGGTGTTGATTTCTTCACCATGATTATTTATTATATCAGAAAAATTGCTTTCAGGCTCTTTTTTTATTCGTTCAGCTGGGAAGGTTTCATTTTTATTCATCCGGATATAAACAGCGGAGTTTTTAAATTCGAATTCACGCAGGTTAGATTTGCCTATTATATTTATGAGTTCCTTTACTTCATGGAAATTCATTTTAACCCTCCCATTTTTTAAAACACAATACTGCGTTATGCCCGCCAAAACCAAAAGAGTTGCTTAGGGCATAAGATATTTCTTTCGCAGTGCCTTTATTTGGTACATAATCAAGGTCGCACCCGGGGTCTTTTTCCCGGTAATTTATAGTTGGCGGCACAAAACCTTCTTGAACCGATTTAACAGTAATGATAGCTTCTATAGCACCGGCTGCGCCC
>JAITVM010000318.1 GCA_031285815.1 Clostridiales bacterium
GTACCAGAGTCTGTTAAAAGGTCAATATAAACATCTTCAGAATCAATGAGGAAAGTGTTGTAACCAGCTTTTTTGATAATTTCCTCCCTTTCTTCTTTAGTGTTCATTTTAACATACTCAACCGACTTGATACGGAATGGTTCCGCAGGATAATCTTTCCTATTCATGTTTAACTCCTCCAATTTTGATATGTTCTATGCGTTGTGCGTGATGCATCGTACTATGTTAATATACTATCATCTTTTTTTTGTTCCGTCAACACTTTTATATATTTTTTAAAAATTTTGTACTTCTATTTATTTAATTTTACCCAGCCATTAATTAATTAATAAAAAAACTTTTCAAATAAAATAAAATTCAATCTAAAATAGCATGATTACTATAAGATTTAGACTATAAACCTTAATACATATAGTAACTATAAACCACAGCCAGTTAGCAAAGGGCTAAAAATAAAACTTTGTTCAGATATTCTTGTTCTAACACTAATAATACAGTATAATTAATTCAAAAATGAAACTTCGGCCTAGTACCGCCTGCGAATGTAAGGGAATAAAATTTATTTAAATTTTGGAGTTGTTTTAGTTGATACTTAAAAAAAACCTGAATGAACAAATATATGAATCATTGCGGCAAGACATTATTGACCAGAAAATTAAATTCGGCGACAAATTAGCTAATAGGGACCTGCAAGAAAAATATAACGTAAGCTCCACCCCTGTGCGCGATGCAATAAACCGCTTGTATCAAGACGGGCTGATCGAAGACATTACCAATAGCGGTGCCAGGGTAATAGATTTTAATTATAAGATTACTACTGAAATAAACGAAATTATTTCATTATTAAGCGCCCAAGCCGTTAAGCTTTCAGCTAAAAAATCTAAAATTGAAGATATTGTGCCTGCACTTGAAAAAAATATCCAGCTACAGGTAGAAAATATAAATAAAATAGAATATTTTGAATATGACAAGAATTTTCACTTAACATTCTTTGAATTTTGTGATAATGACCGGTTTATACAAATGTATAAGCAATACCAGACACTATGGGAAATATTAGTCAAGTTTTATTACCTAGACAAAGAGAGCAAAAAAATGAGCGCTATACGTAGCCATAAAGAAATACTCAGCGCTTATAAACAAGGGGACATATTACTGGCCCAAGAACGCCTTGAGTCCCATTACCTAGACGCAGCCCGCCCCTTTAAAAAAATTTTCGGCCAATAATAATTTTATACATACGGGCCCCCATGAATGTGAACTTTATAGGCGGGCACCTTAATATTATGGAAAATAAAAATGCACCTTCTTTCTCTATTGAAGAAAATAGGTGCATATATTTTTATATTAAAACCAAACCGCAATTTATTTCCCTATTAACCTAAATGCATCATTAAAGGCAATGAAGATAGAAAAACCAATAAGTATTACAATACCAACCAAATGAAAGACCGCCTCTTTCTTTTGGTCTATAGGTTTGCCCCTTAGCGCCTCAATAAAAAGGAATAAAAACCTTCCGCCATCTAACGCCGGAAATGGCAGCAAATTAAACACGGCTAAATTTGCGCTAATGAGTATTGTTATATCAACCAGCCTTAGGATGGCTACTGCTGCCCCGCTCTGCTCCAGGTTTACTTCATAGGTCTCGCCTATTGTATCAACAAGCCCAATCGGGCCCATAAAATCATCCGGGGTTAATTTTAGGGAAATTAAATCCCTCACGCCATACAGGACAAGTTTGACTTTAAAAAACATACCATTAAGTGAAGAGCTAAAAAATTCCGGTATGGTCAATTTTTCTAAATTATTAACAATTTCCCGATGCTCTTCTTTTGTGTACGCCATGCTGCTAAACCAGCTAGCTTTTTGAAGGGCTGTTATGCCTATAACATACCTTGAGTCTTGGGCATTATATTTTGGGGTAACTGCTTTTGTTACTATTTCGCCGCTAGGTTTTTGGACAGTTATTAACGACCCCTCTGGGTTATCGTACATAATAGCATAGCTTGCATCCTCAAACGAATTTACTTTGGTATTATTATATTTTAAAATTTTATCGCCGGCTTCAAGGCCCGCTTCACTGGCTGGCGAATTTTCTATTACTTGGGAAATAACTGTAGTGCTTGTCAGCTGGAATGCCGTAAGGCCAAGCTGCAGCACATATGCCAATAATAAATTCATAGCTGCGCCTGCAAGGATAATTATTATCCTAGCAATAACTGGGCGTGAATTGAACGAGCGCCGGTCAAGGCTTTCTTCATCTTCTCCAAGCATGCGGCACATTCCGCCAATAGGCAGCCACCTAACCGAATACAGCGTCTCGCCTTTTTTTACAGAATACAGTATCGGCCCCATGCCAATTGCAAATTCTTCAACCATAACGCCATTTTTCCTGGCCGCAATAAAATGGCCCCACTCATGCGCTAAAACAATTACCCCAAATATTAGCATAGAAATTATTACATGCATTAAATCACCCCTATAATCCGCAGAAACCAATTTTTTTATAAGGCGCTAAAAATTGGCCCCTTACCTACCACTTGCGCTTCAAATATCTGTATTATACAAATGCCCGGCTTCCACGGGCTTATGTACCGGTTTTATATCAACCTCAAAAAAAGCTAACGGGCTTTCGACAGCACATACTCCCTAGCCCAAAGCTCCGTATCTAATACATCGTCCAATGAGCCGATATTTTTAACATTATATGCACCCATTGCCTTTTCTATTAATAAAGGTATGTCTGTAAATTTTATTTTCTGCCCCATAAACAGGGACACTGCCGTTTCATTAGCCATATTAAGTACACAGGGCGCCCCGCCGCCTGCCTCTAAAGCAGAATATGCAAAACCAAGGCATGGAAATGTATCAAAATCGGGCTTCTCAAATGTTAAGCTTGGGCAGCCCAAAAAATTTATTTTTTCGAAAGGCAGCGGCTGCCTTTCAGGGTAATTAAGGGCATAAGCGATTGGCACCCTCATATCAGGGCACCCCAGCTGCGCTAACACAGCCCCATCTTTAAACTCAACCATCGAATGGATTATACTTTGCGGGTGGATTAATACGTTAACCCCCTCTGGCTCCAAATCAAATAAAAATTTGGCTTCAATAACTTCCAGCCCTTTATTCATCATGGTAGATGAATCTATTGTAATTTTAGGGCCCATGCTCCAATTAGGGTGCTTTAAAGCCTCCCCCAGCGTTACATGCCCTAGCATTTCCTTCGTGTATCCCCTAAACGCGCCCCCTGACGCAGTTAAATGGACCCTGCTTAAACTCCCGGGCGGCTGCCCTTGCAGGCATTGGAAAATTGCCGAATGCTCACTATCTACTGGATAAATATTAGCATTATTTTCTTTTGCCGCTTCCATCACCAGCCCGCCGGCTGTAACAAGTGTTTCTTTATTCGCAAGGGCAACCGTTTTTTTATTTTCTAATGCCAATAAAGTAGGCTTAAGCCCAATGCTGCCCACTAATGCATTTACAACAATATCGCACCCCGGCATAGAGGCTAATTCTAAAAGCCCGCTTAACCCATATAACACATTGCCGGCAATGTTAAGCCTTTTAAATTCTTTATATGCGGATGGGTCTGATAACGATACATTCTTTACATTATATTTTTTTACTTGCTGCGTTAATAAATCAATATTAGAATTGGCCGAAAGCCCTACTACTTCAAATTTTCCGGTAGCATCTACCACATCTAAAGTTTGTGTCCCAATTGAGCCGGTCGAGCCAAGGATTACTACCTTTTTTTTCAAACAAAAACCACCTTAAATATATATTAGCTACGCCGGGCTTAGTATAAGCCCTGAAGGGATAATATTGTTAAGTAAACAACAGGCGCTGTAAATATTACGCTGTCAAACCTATCTAAAACACCGCCATGGCCAGGCAGTATTTTGCCGAAATCTTTAATATCCTTATACCTTTTTATTGCAGATGCAGTCAAATCGCCAAACTGGGCAAATACAGAGCCGGCAAAACAAACAATAGCCCCGCCTATGGCAAGGTGCAGCCCTTTATATTCCGGGATAAAATATGTTAACGCCCAACCAAATAAAAAACCTGCCGCAACAGCAGTTAAAGTTCCGCCAACTGCACCTTCTACAGATTTTTTAGGGCTCAGCTTCGGCGTCAGCCTATGCTTGCCAAAATTTATGCCAATAAAATATGCCCCTGTATCACAAGCCCAGGCACTTATAAACACCAGCCAAATAAAATATTTGCCGTTTTCTATATGCCTCAATAAATATACGTTGGACAATAAAAAA
>JAITVM010000011.1 GCA_031285815.1 Clostridiales bacterium
GAGGGCAGTTGTGCAAAGGGTTTTAGAGGCAAAGGTTGACGTCGGCGGCAAAGAAGTTGCCCGGGCGGGTAAAGGGCTAATGGCCCTAGCCGCGTTTAGTTCAACTGATGATAGTTCATCTATAAAATTTATAATTGATAAGATTATTAATTTGCGGGTTTTTGAAGATACGGAAGGCAAGCTTAATTTGTCTTTAAATGATATTGATGGGTCTTTGCTGATTGTCCCGAACTTCACGGTATACGGCGATGCCCGTAAAGGCAGGCGGCCAAGTTTTATTATGAGTGCTAAGCCTGATGAGGCAAGGGGGCTGTTTGAAGAAACAATGGCCATCGCAAAAAATGCATTTGAAAAAACCCAGTTTGGGGTTTTTCAGGCGGACATGAAAGTTTATTTGATAAACGACGGGCCGGTTACAATCCTTTTAGATAGCGATAAAATTATATAGGCTTGAGAGGTGTATTATGATAGTAAAACGCTTGGTTTTGGGCGCAATTGCCGCCAATTGTTATGTTTGCTATAATGAGGGGGGCAATAGCTGCGTATTGGTTGACCCAGGTGGGGACCCAGCTAAAATTGCCGGTTTTTTAAACAAGAATGCTTTGGCTTTAGAGGCTGTGCTTTTAACCCATGGGCATTTTGACCATATTGCGGCAATACCGGAACTAAAAAGCCATTTTAAATTTAATTTTAAAATTTATGCCCATGAAAAAGAGGAAACCGTTTTATCCGACGGGGGAATTAATTTATCATCAATGGTTTTTGGCGAAGAAATATCTTTGAAGGCAGATGTATTGTTAAAAGACAGTGATGTTTTTTCTGTAGCTGGGCTGGAATTTAAAATTATAAACACACCGGGGCATACAGCCGGTTCCTCATGTTTTATAAATTTTGGGGATGAAATCGTTTTTACCGGCGACACACTTTTCCGGAATGGTATTGGCCGCACCGATTTGCCATCATCAGAGCCTTCCAAAATAAAATTGTCTATTAAGAATAAACTATTTACTTTAGGCGATAATTTTATAGTTTACCCAGGGCATGATGAGCAGACGACAATTGGCTATGAAAAGGCCCATAACCGCTTAGTATAAATAAAAATGGAGGAGCCATGGATGTTTTTTTAAAGGGCCATAGTTTTTTGTATGAAGCCCAAACTACGGCCCAAATCTTTTTCCCAAATGAGCCGTTTAACCAATTAAACCAAATATCTAGTAATTGCATAACATGTGTATTAGAAAGCAATGAAATTATTTCTGAATTTATAGAAGGCGGCAGGGCTGTTAGCAGTTACAAAATAATAAATGATGGCGATACGGGCCATAACATAAAATTATGCCTTTATGGGCTGCTGTCAAAGCTTACGGGTGTTAGCTCCCCGTGGGGGGTTTTAACTGGCGTCAGGCCTGCTAAACTAGCGGGGCAGTTATTAAATAGTGGGTATTCGGAAGAAGGCGCTATTTCATTATTGCAAAGCAAGTACCTTGTGGGCCCCGAAAAAGCCAGGCTTTGTGTTAACGTTTACAAACAGGGTTCCCAAATCGTTAACAACAATGATGGGAATAGCTATAGTTTATATATAGGCATACCTTTCTGCCCAAGCAGATGTGTTTACTGTTCTTTTACATCCTATCCTATAGAAAAATATCAGCATATAATATATAATTACATAGGTGCATTAGAAAAAGAAATGGCTACCGTGAATAATTATTTCAAACCCAAAAGGCTTGAAAATATTTATATTGGCGGTGGGACGCCAACCTCGCTAAGCCATTTGGGGCTTGATAGTTTATTATCGCTTATTGAAAAATATTTTGATTTAAGCGGGGTAAAAGAGTTTACGGTTGAGGCGGGTAGGCCAGATACAATAAACCAAAAGAAGCTGGAAATTTTAAAAAAATATAATGTAACCCGTATTTCAATTAACCCACAGACGATGAACGATAAAACTTTAGAAAAAATAGGCCGTGCGCATACTGTCAATGATTTTTTGCAAAGCTTTGGACTTGCCAGGCGAATGGGCTTTGATAATATTAATGTTGATTTGATAATCGGCCTGCCTGGAGAAAACCTTAGCGATATATTGCACACGGCTGGCGAAATTTCAAAATTAGCCCCAGAAAGCATAACGGCACATACCTTAGCTATAAAGCGCGCTTCCAAGCTAAAGGAAGGGCTGTTTAACTATGGCGGCCTAAATATAGATGAAGGGATGATTGGCGCCATACGGGGATGCGCGTTAAGCCTTGGGATGGTGCCTTATTATTTGTATAGGCAGAAAAATATGATGGGCAACTTCGAAAATGTTGGTTACGCAAGGCCCGGCTTAGAATGTGCATATAATGTTCAGATTATGGAAGAGAAGCAGCATATAATTGCTTTAGGGGCAGGGGCAGTTTCCAAATTGGTTGATTTAGAAACGGATAGGGTTGAGCGGGTATTTAATGTTAAAAGTATTGAGGATTATTTAAGCCGTATTGATGAAATGGCTATGCGGAAGGACAAAATGTTTAAGGAGTGGTTTTCATGAATATAATCGCCCCAAAGGGGACAAAGGATATTCTAGGCGATGAAGTATATACTTGGCAAAAAATCGAAGAAGGGGTGGCGCGTGTTTGTAAATTATTTAGCATAGAGGAAATACGTACGCCTATATTCGAGCATACAGAACTTTTTAGCCGCGGCGTGGGTGAGGCTACAGATGTTGTACAGAAAGAAATGTATACCTTTGTGACTAAAGGCGAGAAATCCTTAACCCTAAAACCAGAAGGTACTGCAGGCGTTGTGCGGGCTTACCTTGAACATGGCCTTTATGTAAATAAACAGCCCTCTAAATTTTATTATGTTGCGCCTAACTTTAGGTATGAGCAGCCACAATCGGGGAGGTACAGGCAATTCCACCAATTTGGTGTTGAATATTTTGGCTCGGCATCGCCGGCATGTGATGCCGAAGTTATTTCTGTTGCGGATATGCTTATCAAAAATTTAGGCATTAAAAATACTACGTTATATTTAAATACATTAGGCGGCAGCGGGTGCCGGAAAAAATATAACGAAGCCCTGGTAGGTTATTTAAGGCAGTCTTATGATAGGCTTTGCCCTACCTGTAAAAGCCGGTTTGAAAAAAACCCACTTAGGGTTTTAGACTGCAAGGAAGGCGCCTGCCAGCCTATAATCGATAAAGCGCCTTCTACTTTAGATACTTTGGGGCCGGAATGCCGGAACCATTTTGAGCAGCTACAAGAAATATTGACAGCAATGGGCATTGAGTTTAAAATAAATACGAAAATCGTAAGGGGCCTTGATTATTATACAAGGACTGTGTTCGAATTTGTTACAGATAATATCCATGGGTCTATTGGCGGCGGCGGCCGGTATGATGGCTTGGTTAGTTTGTTGGGCGGCGCACAAACCCCGGCGGCAGGTTTTGCTATGGGCATCGAGAGGCTTTGCCTTGCCCTTTTGTCACAAAACATAAATATTGCCGAAAAGCCTAAATGCGACATTTATATTGGCGCAATTGGGGGCAAAGGTTTTTTAGAGTCGCAGAAGCTGGTGCACGGTTTACGCCAAAAAGGCCTTACCGCTGAATCGGATATTATTAGCCGTAGCGTTAAGGCACAAATGAAATACGCTGATAAGCTTGGCGCAAAATATTCGGTTATAATTGGCGATGATGAAATTGTTTCAGGTAAAGTGAAAATTAAAAATATGTCCACAAGTGAAACAGGGGAAATTGATATAAATGAAATATTCGGTTTTATTAAATCTAAAGATGTATAAAAGGGGATTTTTATGGGCGAATCTATGCAAGGCTTAAAAAGGACACATTATTGTGCCGAAGTGAATGAAAACAATATTGGGCAAGAGGTAGTGGTTATGGGCTGGGTAAGCCATAACAGAAATTTTGGGCCATTTTTATTTGTAACAATCCGCGATAGGACAGGCATTGTCCAAACATATTTTAACCAAGAGGAAAACAAGCTATTATTTGATAAAGCATCTTCAACCCGCGGCGAATTTGTGGTTGCAGTGCGTGGGGAAGTAATTGCGCGTACCGAAAAAAATATTAACCCAAATTTAAAAACCGGGAAAATTGAAATAAGGGCAGAGGAACTAAGGATTTTATCAGAATCTGAGGTGCCGCCGTTTACACCTTCCGATACAGGGGTTAAGGATGACCTTAGGCTAAAGTATAGATATATTGACTTAAGGCGCCCAGAGTTACAGAAAAATTTATTTTTAAGGCATAAGGCGGCACAGGTAGTACGTAAATTTTTTGACAGCGAAGGCTATATTGAAGTAGAGACACCTGTATTGGCGAAGAGTACGCCAGAAGGCGCTAGGGATTATTTAGTGCCCAGCAGGGTACACCCAGGCACTTTTTATGCCCTGCCGCAATCCCCACAAAGCTTTAAGCAGCTGTTGATGGTATCAGGGTTTGACCGGTATTTTCAAATTACGAAATGTTTTAGGGACGAAGACCTTAGGGCAGATAGGCAGCCCGAATTTACACAGATAGATACTGAATTGGCATTTGTGGGCCAGGAAGATATTTTTGAAATAAACGAAAGGCTTTGTAAGGCAGTATTTAAAGAAACCCTTGATATTGATTTAGAGCTGCCGTTTCAGCGTATGCCGTATGATGAAGCCATGGAGCGGTTTGGCGTAGATAAGCCCGACCTCCGTTTTGCTATGGAGCTTGTTAATATTACAGATTTAGTTAAAGGCTCTACATTTGGAGTTTTTGAAAACGCAATTAATGCCGGTGGGTCCGTAAGGGGTATTTGTGCCCAAGGTGCGGCGGCTATGTCACGCAAGCAGATAGATTCCCTTGTTGAATTTGTTAAGGGGTACCGCGCTAAAGGCCTTGCTTGGATAAATGTTTTAGAAAACGAAAATAAAACTTCGCTGTCTAAATTTTTTGATGCAAGCGCAATTCAAAATATTGTTAATGCGTTTGGTGCAAAAGCTGGCGACTTAATATTAATTTGTGCGGATAAAACAGAGGTTGTTTTTGATGCCCTGGGCAATTTGAGGAATGAAGTGGCTAAACGCCTTAATTTGTATAACCCTAACGATTTTAAATTTATTTGGGTAACAGAATTCCCGCTTTTTGAATGGTCGGAAGAAGATAATAGGCTTTATGCTAAACACCACCCATTCACTTCGCCTTTTGATGAAGATGTTGAATTAATGGATACGGACCCAATGAAAGTGCGTGCAAAAGCATATGACCTGGTTTTGAATGGTTATGAAATTGCCGGTGGGTCCATACGTATACACCAGCGCGAAGTTCAGGAGAAAATGTTTAAAGCGCTTGGGTTTAGTTTAGAAGAGGCACGGGGCCAATTTGGGTTTTTGTTGAATGCATTTAAATATGGCGCCCCTCCACACGGTGGCATTGCGTATGGTTTTGATAGGCTTGTTATGATTTTGGCGGGCAGTAGTAATATTAGGGATGTAATCGCGTTCCCTAAAGTTAAGGATGCGTCTGACCCATTAACTGACGCGCCATCAGCTGTTTCCGGAAAACAATTAGAAGAGCTTGGGCTTTCATTGATTCAAAGCCAGGAAAAAGAAGATAATTAGTATATTGCATGGATGATATTAATA
>JAITVM010000087.1 GCA_031285815.1 Clostridiales bacterium
AAAGCAAAGCCGGGTACGCCGGTAAGGAATTTGCCGCGAGGCAAAAATATAATTATTTCAGAAGATAAGAAGGAAATCATAGCTAAATCAAGCGGGTATATTTCATTTGTAAATAATAAAATAAATATTTCCCCAATACTTGAAATACATGGGGATGTTGGCAATTCTACCGGCGATATTGTTTTTAACGGGGCAGTTAACATAAGCGGTAATGTTTTGAACGGCTTTTCCGTAACAGCTGATGGCGATATTACCGTTAATGGTGTTGTTGAAGGCGCTGCAATAAGTTCTGGGTCACATGTTTTTTTAAAAAACGGCGTACAAGGCATGGATAAAGCCGTAATTAAATCAGGTGGCGACATAATAGCTAAATATATTGAACACAGTGAGGTTGTTGCCGGCAATAATATAGCCGCTGAAAGTATAATGCATTCGAAAGTAACATGTTATGGCCAACTAGGGCTGTATGGCAAAAATGCCTCATTGATTGGTGGGGCAACTTCTGTTAAATCATATGTCAAAGCAAAGTACATAGGCTCACCTATGAGTACCGTTACGGAGATCAGGGTTGGGAATGACCCATTGATGGTTTCAGAATATGAAAGGCTTTCACGCCAGATGAATGATTACAGGCAAGCACTTTTAAAGGAAGAGGAGCGGTTAGAAAAACTAAATAGGCTACTTGAATCGGCCCCCAATAATGAGAAAGTCCAAAACTCAATTGATAGCGCAATGAGCAGTAAAACATATGTTGAAGAGCAGGTTTTGGATACTGAAAATGAGCTTAGGTCTGTTATTGGGAAACTAAGTGGCAAAAAGGGCTTTGTAGTAGCCGAAAACAAAGTTTACCCAGGTGTGAAAATTATAATTGGGAATTCTATGTTGATTATAAAAGAAGAAATGGAACGTGTAACCCTCTATAATTCCGAAAACGGGATAAAAATAAGTAACCTTCCTTAAAGTGGCTTTCCTTTAATTATATTAACAAGGGTTGGGTGGTTTATTATGTCGATAAGGCCTGTAGATTTACAAGCTGGTATCACCAGAAGCAATGAGGTTAGCAGGCTTAATAGTTTAGACGCCTCTAGGCCGGAGTTATTCCGCCAGCAGTTTAAAGAAAAATTAGCGCGTGATATTAAGGATAATGAACAGACTATTTTAGAGGCTGAAGAAAAAGGGCAAGTTGTTGATAAAGATGGCAACAATAAAAACAAATATTTTTCTGAAAAAAAAGATAAGGGCGAAAAAAATAAAAAGGGGCCTTATAAAAAAAACAACCCACTATTAAGCATGTTTGATAAGAGTGTTTGATAAAAAAGGTTTTCTAGGCTTTATATACAAAAATTATTTAATGGAAAAGGCGTTAGAGTTGGCGTTTAATATACGGGAGATGAAATTATAATGTTTATTTTATTAATTTTTTTGGCAAGTTTAGGGGTTTTGTTATTAGCTTATGCGTTTGTTAAACAATATAGCAGCAAAAATGTAAGGGCAGACTATGACAAATTATTTAGTTCATTAGATGGCTCAGTCCGCGAAGCCGAAAATATAATGGGTGAACTGGATGACTTTTCTAATTCTATTAAAAAGGATTTTGAAGACAAGTTTCAAGAAATGGTCCAGTTATATAACCTTTTAGAGGAGAAGAAACAAGAAATTATTTCCCTTGAGTATAAAAAGGCAGATTATGAAAAGGCTGAACCGGTGATATTACCGGAAGAGGTTATTTTGCCTGGCAATAAAATTGTTAAAGGGAATAAGTATAAAAGGCCTGTGAGTGAAAAGATTGTTAAAATTAGGTCGATGCATGCAGAGGGGTATACGGTTTCAAAGATAGCCAGGGCGCTAAATATTGGGCAAGGCGAAGTAAAGCTTACGCTTGACCTTAACAGGGAGAGGACAGGCGCATGAAAAAATATAATTTTATTATAGGGCTGGGTACAGGTTTAATTTTTTCTTCTTTATTAATTTTTATTGTTTATAATACTGAAAGAAAAAATATTGAGGCGGCACAAGAAAACCATAATATAGTACAAACCGTTTCAAATGATGAAATTATATTTAAAGCCAAAGAGTTAGGTATGGTTTTTGCGGATGAGCTGGAAGCAGCACAAGTGCCTCTTGATAAAGTGGCGGATGGGCAACAAGTTGCATCAAATCAAAGTATGCCGGCTGAAATGGCAGACACATTAATAGAAGCAGAAGCTTTACCGGCTGCAGATAATTTTGGGCAGGCGGCGGGAAACAAAATTACTATTGATATACCGAAAGGTTTTTCATCGGCCGAGATTGTCAGTATCCTTAAAGATAATGGCGTTATCCAGGATGAACAAGCTTTTACTCAATATCTGGTGGATAATGAATCTACAAAAAAACTAAGCTACGGCGAGTATGAATTTACAGAAGGCATGGATTTTGAGGAAATATTAAATATACTTTCTGTAGGGCTTAGGCTGCTTATAAAAAATTAAATACAGTAATGTATTATAGTGGGTCAACTATAATCGCCATATTAATGTGTAGCCAATACAGGGTTGTTTGTGTTGGCTATAATAAGCGCAACCTTTAACTGGTTTTTAAGCTTTGGCTTAAACCTGTTAAAATACCGCTTATAACAAATTAGATATGGCTTTTTTTATTTCAATAAACGCCAAAATAAATTGTTTTCTTATTTATTATTCCTTATGTTTTTGAAAGATTTAAGTTATAATAGTTTATTAAATTTGTATTTTATCGAAAACATAATTTATTTGTCAGTTGCAATTATTTCTTTGATTATTTAATATTAAAAAAGAAACATGCTAGAGGAGGGTTTGGATTGGATATTTATAGCCAGGGCAATAATTTAATAATTAAGATTATTGGCGATATTGACCACCACAGTTCAGAAGAGCTGCGCGATAAGATAGATAAAGAATTTTTCAGGCTAAGGTGCAAAAACATGGTATTTGATTTTAATAATGTTAAGTTTATGGATAGTTCGGGGATAGGGATGATAATTGGAAGGTACAAGTCTATAGAAAAACTTGGCGGCAGCCTTTGCTTATGTGGCATAAAGGGCGACTTAGCCAGGATTTTTGAAATTTCTGGACTATATAGGATAATAAATGTTTTTGATAGCATAGAAACCGCGCTTAAATCATTACAGTAGGGAGGGGATAAAATGGATTTTAAAAATGAAATGACATTAATAATAGAGAGCAGGTCTTCTAATGAAGCCCTTGCACGGGTTACAGTAGCGGCATTTGCTTCACAGTTAGACCCTACAGTCAGCGAAATTTCTGATATAAAGGTTTCTGTATCAGAAGCGGTTACTAATTCAATTATAC
>JAITVM010000140.1 GCA_031285815.1 Clostridiales bacterium
TGTTAACCAATTGCCAGCAAGCTTCTAAAATTCAAAAATTTATATACTTAAAACCGGTCAATAACCACATTGCCAGTCAAATTATCTATGTCCACATAACAGCCTAAAATATCTGAGAAGAAAGTAGACGGTACAAACACTTTGCTAAAAATATATTCCGGGGCCTTTTCTAATTCATACCCGGCATAATCATTAACATCTACTTTAATTTCTATAGAGGCATCGCCATCTTCTAAAAGTACGGTTTGGTTAGCTGCGTCCCAAACAACGGTATACCCCAAATCTTCTGCTACATCCCTAACGGGTACGGAAACAACACCATTTACTTTATTAGTCTCAACTTTAGTAATGATGGATTTATTTAATTCGTTTAATGGCAGCATAAAAACAATAGATGTATCAGAATCTGTTATAAAATCTTTAGAGAAAGCCAGGCCTAATGTTTCGTCATCTAAAAAATAGAATGGGGTCGACTCAACTACGCCTTTAAAGTCAGCGCCATTATTAAAAAATGTGCTGCCTTCAGCTTTTAATGTATTATTAACAAAATCGCTTGCTAATTCATAGGCATTAGGGCCTAATATGTCTGAAAGTTCATATAATTTGCAAAAATCTTTAGCAACAGTGAAAGTTAAGAGGTCTTCGCCTGCAGTTTCACCAACGCCATATTTTGCAAATAGGCCAAAGTTCAAATAATTTTCGTTAGCAAAGGCCTGGTAAGTAAAAGATACCCTTATATTATTATCCAAAGCTTTATCAATAGCAGCATTATAAAACCTGTCAACAATAGCGTTTAGTTCATCTTGGAAAGCGGTATTCCCGGTAACTTCAATATTAGGCAATGTACCGGTACCAGTTGGGTTTTCTGATTTAATATCAAATGGGGCTACTTCATAAAGCGTATTTGTAAAATTTTGATTTTTATAAACTGTGCTTACGCTATATATAACCTCATCATTTTTAACACCTGTATTAACTTCAGGTTCATCAGCTTCGCCAGTTATTATTGCTTCGGCCCCTTCTTCAGCTTCTGGGGCTGGTTTAACAGCTTCTTCCCCGCTTGTTTCAGCCGCAGCTTCTATTGGGATAGCTTTAGGCGCATCTGCCGCACCTTCAGGTACTGACTCGGCTGCTGTAGCTTCTTCAGGCTGGCCGCTTGTAGCTTCGCTGGCAAGGGCAGTTGTTGAAAATAAAAAAGTAAGGGCTAACATAATAGCCAAAGATTTGAATTTCATAATAAATAATCCCCCTTATTAATTAAATGTTACTCATATGGAAATTATTATACACATGTAATAATTAAAAAACAATACAAGATACAATAATCCACTATATATTTTGCGACAAAGGGTACTATTTATACATTTTTTTATCGAATAAAATCGCCAATTAGTTTTTTGGCTGTTTCTAAATTATTTATATTATAATATTTATTTTCAAAATTATTATTTATAGATTTATAATTTAAATCATAATATTCTAACATAAGCCGTTCGATAACTTCGTCATAATCTTTTTTTAAAATAGACTCTTTATACCCGCTGATATTTTTTTTAGGGATATATTTTTCTAATTTAGAAAGCGCCGCCAATATTTCACCATCCAAATTTTCTGCCTTTAGGTAATCATTTTTAATATTTAAGACCCTAAAGCCGATTGGCGATTCTATGCCCACATTTATGCCGGCCCTCGTCTTTTCAAATAATTTGTTCCCCATAACGATACCCCCAATGCGTTTGCTTTCGCCTTCCGTAAATACTAAATCCGATTTCCTTTTTATTAGCGAATCAAAAACATTGTTTTCGAATTGCTTTTGGGAATTACATTTTTCCAGGCCTATAGAGCCCATAATAGAGCCCCTATGGTTTGCACAGCCTTCCAAATCTAAAGTATCAGCCCCTAGGCTTTTAAGTGATTTTATTATTTCCGTCTTACCTGAGCCTGTTTTCCCAAAAAGCGTTACAAACGTAACCTTGTCCAAAATTTCTTCAATATGGCCCAAAACATAGTTGCGGTATCCTTTGTAGCCCAAGTCAAGTTTAATTATTGGTAGGCCCATCGCGGCCATAGTATAGGCTAAAACCCTACTGCGCAGCCCACCACGGGCACAAAACACAACAATCAATTTCCCGCTGGAGAGCTTGCGCAATTTCTTATAAATAATATGAAGCCTCGGCCCCACAAATTCAATAGCCAAGGCTTTGGCTTCATCAATATTTTGCTTATAAGTTTTTCCGATTATTTCCCGTTCTTCATTTGTTAAAATGGGTAAATTCACAGCTTCCGGTATGGTTGACCCGAAATATTCTGCAGGGGTCCTTAAATCAATCATAATATAATTCTTCATGTTTAAAACTTCACCATAATTAGCTTCTTTTAGCATACAGCAAGAACCTCGTTTTAAGAAAAATTTTCAGGTACAAAATTTTCATGCGCAAAATTTTCAAGTGCAAAAACCAGAAACCTCTCAAGCGCACAATTATCCTCTTTATTAACAATTACAAAAAGGTTATCCTTGTCAAAAAACCTTTTAGCCGAATAAGCTTCTATTTTTGTTTTAATCGATTTTTTAACATCGTCTGTAAGAATGATACCTGCATACTCGCAATATTCATCAAACATCATATCCCTCACCCTTAATAACAAATATACAATCCACACGGGGCAAACATACAAAAGCTTTTAATGCCTGCACAGCTCTAGCCAATAAATCATTTTTTGTATAGCGTACCATTTTATTGCCTCTTTTTATTGCAACCGTAATAAATTACAACATTATTTTACTATATTTTTAAAAGTTAGTAAATAATTTTAAAATATTTGACTAAATAAATTAATATTTTAAACAAAAAACTTTCAAAATATGTAATAAATATAGAAAACGGCAAATAAAACTTGGCAAATTATTTTTGAATTAAGGGGCCCCCAATTATTTAAAACGCAAAGTCCGATGAGAAAAGCTACCCACCGAACTTTGGCCTTATAATGACGATTTATGGAATTCTTTTAGTTTTTTATACACTTTCCCATGGATAGAATTAACAGGGTACTTGTTTTTTTCATTTAATACACCGGCCGGGACACCGGTTAGTATCTCTATGCCTTCATCTATGTTCGTAATATGGTAGATATGGAATACTCCATTTTTAACCGCTTCAATAACCGTTTCTTTCAAAACTAAGTCGCCAATATTTTGCGTTGGTATAATAACGCCTTGGTTCCCGGTCAGCCCGCGTTTTTCACAAAGGTCAAAAAAACCTTCAATTTTATGTGTAACGCCGCCTATCGGCTGAACCTCCCCAAACTGGTTTATGCTGCCCGTAACAGCTATTTCCTGGGTAATTGGCATGCCGGACAGGCTAGACAAAATTGAATATAATTCTGTAGACGATGCGCTGTCGCCGTCTATCCCACTATAAGACTGTTCAAAGCAAATCCTGCAGGACAGCGACATCGGAAAATCTTGCGCATAAGTCTGTTCTATATAGCCCGATAAAACCTGAATGCCTTTATCGTGTATATTCCCGCTCATTTCGGCTTCTTTCTCAATATTTACTATACCTGTTTTGCCAACTGATGTAGTTGCTGTTATCTTTGCGGGCTTGCCAAATTCATAATCGCCGGTCTGTATGACTGTTAAGCCATTAATCTGGCCAACCTTCTTGCCCACTACCTCTATCATCATTATCCCATCGTCTAATAATTCATTAAGCTTTTCTTCATACATAGAATTCCGGTAATAGCTTTCTTCCAATGCCTTATCTATATAATATGAAGTAACTTCTTTTTTGCCATCTAATTTAGCCCAAGCGTCAGCTTCAATTAATAAATCCGCTACCTGCCCAAAATTAGCGGTAATCTTTTTCTGGTTTTCAGCTAAACGCTGGGAATATTCTAAAACCTTGAAAACTGCATCTACAGAAAATTCCGACAGCCCTTCTTTTTCTGTATAATTTTTTATAAACCCAAACAACTTTTTAATATTTTCATTTCCGGCGCCCATTTCAAAATCAAAATCCGCCCGGATTTTAAATAGCCCGCGAAACTCTTCATCATACATATTAAGCAGGTCATAATAAAACTCTGATCCGACCATAATTATTTTTATATCTAATGGTATAGGCTCCGGTTTAATGTAGCTAACCACCAGCCCCGTTGAATATTCTTTAAAAGGCTCAACCGAGAGCTCCCTCGAACTCAAGACCCGTTTAATAGTTTCCCAAACCAGCACATTTGAAACCACGTCATGGGCTTTAATAATTAAATACCCGCCGTTTGCCTTATGCAGGACCCCTGGTTTGATTTTTAAAAAATCTGTGCTCAAATTCCCAAACTCGCTGTCGTATTCTATTTCCCCAACGAGGTTAATATAAGTTGGGTTATATTCTATTACAACCGGCGCGCCTGTTAAATCTTTGTTATCGACTATAACATTCACTTTATATTTATAAAAAACTTCATCCCCGGTTTTTTTGCTATACCAAGGGATAAGCGAATAAGCAGCGTCTTCCCCTGCCTCTTCTTCCGAAAAAATATCTATATTTTCAAGGATATCTTCTTTTACATAACCTAAATAATCTAAAACATCCTGGTTGTCTTTATATTTGTCCATTATAAAACCGACATGCCTGCCAACTAAAAACAAAGCTTCGCTATACTCCAAATCCGACAGCTTATCTTTAGCGTTTTTTTCAATAGATTTTATAAGGCGCATTACATCAGACGCATCCTGTTGGATCTCCTCTGACACTACAGATATCATATCTTTTTCTTCTGGGCTTAATTGTTCATACTCATCTTCAGAAATAAGCACTTCATTTACAATTGGCATAAAGTACATGCCACTGGACGTAGTTTTTACGCCAAAATTTTTTTCACGCGCTTTGTCAGTTATCCGCTTTATGGCATTGTCCCGTTTTTCCTGGTATTCTTTCAAGACCCTGTTTTTTTTAAGTTCAAATTCCTTTGTGGCATATACTTTTGAAAACTCATCTATCAGTGTATTTATAAGTTCATCCATGAGCCCCCTAAGTTCAACCCCCTTGCCAGGTTCCAGGGAGAGCGCTTTAGACTCCTTAGGGTTTTTAAAATTATATACATAACAAATATCTTTTGGCACCGGGCCGGCTTTAGCTTTTTCCCGGACAAATTTTTTCGAGAAGCTGAGCTTCCCCAGCCCTTCTGTACCACAAATATATATATTGTAGCCTTTATTTTTAATATTTAAACCAAAACTAATCGCTTTCCCGGCCCTGTCCTGGCCTATTAAACCATCGTATTTTTCTATTTCAGAAAAGTTAAACGCTTCTTTATTAAAAGCCCTTTTTAATTGGTTAAAGCTTAACTCTTTAGCCATCAGACCACCTCAATCCCTCAAAAATGTTTCCACATAATAATCGCGTCTTCATTTGTATCAGAGTAATACCTTTTCCGGAACCCTTCCGGTTTAAAGCCGTATTTGGTATACAGGGACTGGGCTTTCATATTTGAAATGCGCACTTCTAAAGTAATGCCGATCATTTCCTTTTGCCCAGCTATTTCTATAATAGACTCAAGAAGCCTGGAGCCAACGCCTTGGCCACGGAATTCCCTTTTTACGGCTATATTCGTGATATGCCCTTCGTTTACAACATGCCACATGCCTGCGTACCCCATAACATCGCTGTTTTCATTTAATGCGACTAAATATACGGCTAATCTGTTGTTAGTTAATTCAGATTGAAGCTCCTTCTTAGACCATGGGACAGAAAACGATTCTTGTTCAATTGCATGAACATCCTCCAGGTGGTTTAATGCCATTTTAGTAATAATTATACTGCCTATTTTAAACACCAAAACCTTTCGCTTGAAGTAATCAAGATAAATTCATTTCCGCCTGCGGCAACCGGATATAAAACGGTTTAAACCCGCTATAAGGTATAGCCGAACCGGTATTATTTATAGCCAGCCTGCCTACAGAGGCCGCCCTCTGCATATTATTGTTATGGTGGGCAAACAAAAAATTTTTGTTGTACCCAATAATAATATCTTTATAAACAGGGGCAGCATCGCCAAGAAATATTATCTGATTATTATAGTTATCCGTCAACCCTAATATTTTATCGATCCCGGCCGCCATATAATCCGAAACCCTTTTTTGCGTATAACCACATTGTTCATAAATTGCACAATAGCATTCCCCCCTTCTTGCGTCCATAATAGGGATAATGGTGCAATTGGGGCTAAATATATTATATGCTAATGAATCCAATGTTGGCACAGGAATAAGGCCTACGCCAAGGCCATGGGCAATTGATTTGGCCGTGGCCGCGCCAATCCGCAGCCCTGTAAACGAGCCGGGGCCCGAGGTTACCGCGACAAAATCTATTTCACTTTTATCTGTTTCAGAAAATTTAAAGCATTCTAAAACCATAGGCATTAAATTTTCCGCATGGGTCAATTTATTATTTATATTAAACTCACAAACTACTTTATCTTCTGTAACAATAGCAGCTGTAGCAACAACCCCTGTACAATCAAGCGCTAAAATTTTCATGGCCGCACCCCGATAATAACCTTCCTGTAATCATCTTCCTTATTGTAGTCCCTTAAAATACTAACCCAAGTAGCATTCCCTGGGATTATGCCCTTTATTAAACCTGCCCATTCTATTAGGCACACGCCGCCCCCATAAAAATATTCTTCATAGCCGGTGTCTTCCATTTCAGAAATATGTTTTATCCTGTATACATCAAAATGATAAAGTGCCAGCCCGCCTTGATAAACATTAACAATTGCAAAAGTAGGGGACGTAATTTCCTCTAAAATACCCATGCCGTGGGCAAACCCTTTTGCAAAAACAGTTTTGCCTGCACCCAAACCGCCTTCCAGGCAAAAAATATCCCCCGGCTTGGCATTAGCCGAAACCTGCCGGGCCAAATTTTCAGTTTCTTCCTGCGAATATGTTTCAAAAACCATAACCTTCCTGCCCCAATTAATAAAATTATTATAGCCTGTACAAAAGGCTAACTATAGCAAACCCAGTAAACAGGCCTATATTCATCAAACTTATGCTATTATAGCACTTTATTCTTATATCGCCAACAAACTTAAAAAAAATGGGCCCCGCCATGTACGGCGCAAAAAAAGGCCAAGCCCTGTTGATTACAAGGCTTAACCTTTTTATTTTGCCAGCTAAACAGCTTGGCCTTTTTTGCTTTTGCTAAGTGCATTTTTTAAAAGCGGTAGCGCTGCCGTAGCGGTAGCCCCGCCAACTAATGCAGTAAAAAGCTGTGGTATGGAAAACATGCCTGAAATAACTGCCGATTGCTGTTCCGGCAAATTTAAGATAAAAGGCAGGGCAATTCTTACAATACCGATATATAACACTAAAAATTTTGCAACCGCCGCAACCACCAGCGTAAATGTATAATTCCTAATTTTAAAGCCATTGGCCTTCCCGGCAATAAAATACCATATGGATACAAGCGTAATGTTCCCTAAAACTATAAAAGGTATCAGCCCCCAAAGCGGGCCTATGCCAAAAAATTTCGCCAGGGCCGGGGATATAACCGCAACGGCTAAGCCAGAGGGGTAACCGCTTACCATAACAGAAATTATTAAAAGCAGGTTGACGATTGACCCTGTTACAAGGGTATTCCCCAAAGGTGCGGTAACCATCTGCATAACAATCAATAATGCTATAAAAACCGCTGTATGCGTAACCCAATACACATTTATTTTATTATTCATAAATATCACCTTCCATTGTTATTATTTATTTAATTATAGTATAATAACCCTTAAATATTTGTTGCCTAGGCAACATAAAGGTGATTTTGTGAAAAAATATTTAGATGGTTTAGCAAAAACAAAAATGTTCTCCGGGATAAGCCCACCAGAAATAGAAGAAATATTAGGGTGCTCTAAGGCTTGGGTTACGGAATACGCTAAAAATGATTTAATTATCGAAGAGGGCGTACATATTTATAATTTTGGCATAATATTATCCGGCAAAGCCCACTCTATAAAATGGGACGCATCGGGCAAAACAGTTATAGTAGCTTTTTTAGGCAAGGGCAGCGAAATAGGCGTTTTGCTGGCAGCAAACCCCGAGTACGAAGCCTCGGTTTATATAGAGGCCAAAAGTGATGTTTCTGTACTTTTTATACCCTATAGGTATTTAATTTCATATTGCCCAAAAGCATGCCAGAAACACGAAAAATTATTGCGCAACTACATTCATATTGTTTCTGAAAAAGCGCTGGATTTGCATGAGCGCATAAATTGTTTGATGAAACCTACTTTACGGTCTAAAATTGTTACCTACCTTTTGCGTGTGTCACGTGAACAAAAAAGCAAAAGTATTTCAATCCCTTTTAATAGGGGGTCAATGGCTGAATATTTAAATGTTGACCGGAGCGCACTTTCCAGGGAGTTATCAAAAATGAAAAAAGAAGGGTTAATAGACTACCATAAAAATAGTTTTATGATAATAAATTTACCCGCCCCATAAATTTTTTCAAAAGTATAGAAACCCGCAATGGGCCTATTAAATAACATAGTTTTGATCCTGTATCACATCGTCAGGTAACAATATTTCTACCCAACAGCTGAAATATTTATTTAACGATTCCGGT
>JAITVM010000174.1 GCA_031285815.1 Clostridiales bacterium
GCCATTACCATTGGCATCATTGCGCCAGAAAAACCATAGCTAGCCGCAACAGCTAAAGACATGCTGGCAACAATTGAGCCTACATATGATTCATATAAATCCGCGCCCATGCCTGCAACGTCGCCAACATTATCGCCCACGTTATCCGCAATAACTGCCGGGTTCCTTGGGTCGTCTTCAGGGATCCCTGCTTCAACCTTCCCTACTAAATCTGCGCCAACGTCGGCAGCTTTAGTAAAAATGCCCCCGCCAACCCTGGCAAATAACGCCATAGAAGAAGCGCCCATGCCAAAAGTAAGCATAGCGGAGGTTATGTTTTGAATTTGTAAATCTGCAGTTAAGCTTTCAGAACCGCTTATTAAAAATAAACCGCCGTAGAAAACATACCTGAGTAAGATATACCAAAAGGACAAGTCAAAAAGCCCAAGGCCAACGACTGTAAAACCCATAACAGCCCCTGACGAGAATGCCACATTAAGGCCTTCATTTAAACTGTTGCTTGCTGCGTGGGCTGTCCTGGAGTTCGCGTACGTTGCTATTTTCATACCGATAAAACCCGACAAGGCTGAGAAAAAACCGCCACTAATAAATGCAAATGGTACAAATGGGGTTAAGAAACCAAGGATTGCCATTAACGTTAATACGATAAACATGATACCAAAAAATTTAGCCACACCGGTATATTGGCGCCTTAAATATGCATTTGCCCCCGCACGTACGGCAGCGGCGATTTCTTTCATCCTGCCTGTGCCTTCAGGCAATGACAAGACTTTTTTGTAAAGAAAGTATGCATACACTAAAGCTGCTACCGAGCCGACTGGTGCCAAGATAAACAAGCCGTCATTCATAAAAAACCCTTCCCTTCAATTTATATTAAGCAAATTTATATAGCTAATAAACAAATTTTTGAATTTATTGGCTATATAACCTATAGTTATTATAATACTATTTTTTGCCTATCGCAATTATATTAAAGAAAAAGTGAAAAAAACTCCCTTTTAGGAAGTTTTTTTGGTGTTTTTTTTATTAATTTATAATTTTTTGGCACTAAGAATTTTTTAATGTGCTATAAATGTTAAAACCGCTAACTGAGTTGTCGTCCGGGATGATACCAAGGCGCCATACAGAAATATTTTCTATGCCAAAGAGTTTGGCTAACTTTATTTTTTCTGATATTGATTTATCGTTTTCAAACCAAATGATGTTGTCAACGCCATTTTCTGAATATATAGCATAAGGTGATTTGTATTTTTCGCTAAATAGTGCATTGGCACCAGATTTTATGCGCTTAATAATACTTTCGTAACTAGGGCTTAACACATTTTCGTTTGTTATAACATCATTCGTGGACTGCCACTGGGCCGACGAAAAAGATAATTGCAACATAATCTTTTGTTTGTCCGGTATTTCATCTATAGCGGCCCTAAGTGCATAATAAACAGAATTTATTGGAGATAGTGGGGTAATATTCATATTACCCGCCATTTCCGCTTCTGATAAAGATTTAGCGTTATAATCATGTGCCATTATAATTACTTTGTCTGCTATGCCTGCTATTGTTTTATAATCATAGGCGTCATAATACTCTCCTGGCGTTATAGGGTGTACGGCTACAAATATTTTTTTGCTTGGCATAGTTTTTCGCAACTCAAATAGGAATTTATTGAAATTGAGTTTTGATTCTTCACCCTTTAACGTTTCAAAATCAATTACAACACCATCAAATGGCAGGCCGCCTTGGCTTATAGCCGTGGATATTGCGTTAACCGCTTCAGCAGATAAATTAGTATTGTTTATGATTGTGGCGGAATCAGATTCCTTAACAGCAACCATGAGCAGGCGGTCTTTTGATTCAGCCATGCTTAATGGGAGCTCGTAGCCTTCGGGTGTATAATAATCATTGCCGTTTTGGGCAGTAGTGTTAAGGGATATTTCTATGCCATCGGTTTCAAGCCTCGACCAGCCGAATGAGATGCTATCAAAACCATTTATAAAATCAGCTTGTGAAAACGAAGATATTGCATAAAATGCATTCTTATATTTAATTTTATTATTGAGCGCATCATACATCCTTATTAACATGGTTGCCGCCTGTTCGCGGGTAGCGCTATTATTTGGGGCAAATTCATAGCTGGTTATGCCTGATATTATCCCAAAATCTTTAGCTATATTAATATGCCCGGCACTATCGGCAACATCAGGGAAAGGTGGCGGCAAATAAGCCAATTGGCCGGCAAGCTCTTGATAGCCTAAAGCGCGTACAATAAAAACTGCCATATCTTCACGGGTAATTAAATCGTTTGGCCTAAAACGTTCAGATTCCTTTAACAAGGTTTTATTATTGACAGCCGCCTCAATATATTTATAATACCATTGGCCGGTATCATGGTTGTCATCATAGGAGACTGAATTTATGTTATCGGTATCCCACTTCATTAGGCCGCTTAAAAATGTAATAAATTCAGCACGGGTTAAGTTTTTAGACGGCTCATACTTATTGCCGCCGGTGCCTTCGGTAATACCCAACTCCCTTAGCCTAATTATGTATTCATAGCTCCACCTATCTTTTTTCACATCATCAAAATCTTCTGCAGCAAATACATTTTGTGCGGGCAACATAAACAACAGGAATATAATAATTAATTTCAATTCACATACCTCTTTTCTTACGAATAAAATAATCTATGTGGCATTTTCCACAATATGCCGGCTAATTACCTTAATTAATATTTTATCATAATATGCTTTTGCCTTATATCAGGAATTTTGTGCCATACAATAATATTTTAGCCTAGCAAATATTTGTGTCAAGTATTATATATGATAATTTATCGAAAGAAAACCATTGTCAAATAACACTAAAGTAAGTGGCGTTTTGAGCAGGCTGAAAAGGCCGTGTTAATTTTAGGGTTGAGCCCCAAAGCTGGGCCCAGGTTTTTAGTATATAGCGTTAGATTTAAACATACTATTTAAAAAGGAGGAGTAGCAATGGGCATAAAGAAATTATTTTCAAGCATGTTTGAGCTTCCAAAAGAAATTATTTTAAACCTTCCGTTAATTACTTTAGTTGGGTCTGAAGAAATGAGTGTTGAAAATTATAAAAATATTATAGAGTATACGGAAGAAAAAATAAGGGTCAATACTTCTTGTGGGGTTATTAAAATAGAGGGCAGCAAGCTGTCCATTAAACAAATCACACAAGAAAAATTATATGTGATAGGTAAAATTACGGGGGTAGGCTACTTATACTAAATATATTTTATAAGGCTGGCAAAATTATATATTTGTAAATTCTTACCCGGTTTAAGCAGGGCGGGTATTAATATAAAAAGCGGGGGATTGTATGTTGTGGCTATGGAATTATTTTCGGGGCTATGTGGTGATCGAGGTCACCGGTTTTTCGGTAGAGCGCTTTGTTAACTTGGCTGTACATCATGGGATATATATTTGGGATGTGAAATTCGGGAAAAAAGGCGTCGTTATGAAGGTTTCGCCAAAAGGGTTCAAAATGCTGCGGCCATTTTGCAGGAAAACAAAGTGTAAAGTACGGATACTCCAAAAAAGGGGCTACCCATTTATCGCATTTAAATATAGAAAAAGAAAACTTCTTGCGGGCGGTTTTATTTTTTTAGTTATATCATTATATTTATTATCTTCGTTTGTATGGCGGATAGAAATAATCGGGAATGATAAGCTTACCAATACACAAATTTTAACCTCCTTAAAAAGTATGGGCCTGGATACGGGGCGGGTTAAGTATTTAATTGACACAAAGAAAATAAAAAAAACCCTGCAATTAAAATTTAACGAGATATCATGGGTAGATGTACATATAAAGGGCACCCGTGCCATTGTTAACCTGAGTGAGTCAATTGAAAAAAAAGAAGTAGAGGATAAATCTTACCCTTGCGACATTATTGCAGCTAAGGATGGGGTTATAACAAATATGGTTACGGTTTCGGGGACATCGGTAAGGAAACAAAAAGATATAGTGAGGAAAGGGGATATCCTTGTTAAAGGGGAGATAACAGCAGGGATAGAAGGCGAATCGGTTGTCAGGGAGATAGTCCACGCGGAGGCAGAGGTCCGCGCCAGGGTATTTAATGAAATGAGTTTTTTTGTGCCGTTTAAATATACAGAGAAGCGGTATACAGGGGATACGGAAAAAAAATATGGGCTTAAAATATTGGAAAAGAAATTCAACCTGCCAATGCCCGGTACAAAATTTAAGAACTATGAAAAATCAATTAGTATGAACCAGCTAAAAATAAATGAAGATTACCCACTGCCATTTTTTATATATACCGAACATATAAAAGAGTTTAGGGAAATTGAATTGACTAGGAATATAGAACAAGCTAAAGAATATGCAGATAAAATTATTACTGGCAGGGTAGTGCGGGAACTTGACATAGATGCTGATTTTGTTGACAAAACTTTTGAGTATGCCCAAGAACCTGGGGGGATTAGGGTAAACGCAGTTGTGGTTACAATAGAGAGGATAGACCAAAAACAGCGTATTGAGGCAAATAGCCTCTGAGGCTAATATTATGGTATACAATTTGCCACCCTGTTGCAAAATTAAAAAATAAAATTCAAAATGTTTATTTTAACAATTTTTTGGCTTATAATGAATATGTATTGCATTGTAATTTTGTCTAACAATAAAATCCTGTCAATAAACTAGCTATTGCGTTTTTAAACCCTAAAAAGGCTATTAGCTAAATTTAGGCAATATAATTATGAGGTGGAGCCAGTGAAGGGCATGGTAAACATATATAAAATAAATAAGCAGGTTTTGGATATTATTTTAATTGCGGTAGCAGTAGCGGTTACCATGCTGGCGATTTTCAATGGCTTAATACTTAAGCCTGACAACAATGGTGGCAATATTTCTGTTGGCAGTGTGGCAATGCAGAGGTACACGGCAACAAGGGATGTTGTGAATAATATAGCTACAGAAAGGCTAAGGCGTGAAGCGGCGAAATCTGTGCCGCCTTCTTACCGGCGTGATGTTGATGTTGAAGAGTCTGTTTATACAAATTTAAATAATTTCTTTAAGATACTTGATAATTACCGGATAGAATATAAACAGAAAAGCTTGGCGGCAATAAATGGCGACGAAGGGGTGCCTTCAATAAATTCTTTAAACATGACTACTGCTTTGCCCATCGAACTAAGCGAAAAGCTGCGGTCAGCTGTTGTAGTGCTTAGTGACGATGAGTATGGCAATTTTAAGATTGATGTAATAACAGTAGTAAAGGATGTTTTTGAATTAGAAATTAAATCAGGCACATCAGATGCCGGTGAAGACACTATAAATGAAGAGACAAAAAGTGAAATTAGGGACGCCACACGTATAATGTTTGATTCGATAGAGACCCAAAACCTTTCATACTCAATTATTTCTGCGTATATGAAACAAAATATGTTTTATGACCAAGAGGCAACCGAGAAATACCGCCAGGAAGTTTCTGATGCAGTCGATCCGGTGATTATTAAAGAGACTCAAATGCTTATTGATAAAGGCCAAATTATTACAGAAGAGGTTTATGATATTTTAGAGTCGTTAGGGCTTGTGCAAAAAAGTGTCACGGTTATGGTGTGGACAATTATAGGCATAATTTGCGTAATATTGATTATTGGCTCTGTTGCTATATATTACTTAAATAGCTGTTCTTATGAGCATTTAATAAAGCCGATGGAAAAGCTTATGTTTTTCACGTTCTATGTCATGTGCGTCTTCTTTATATGGATTTTAAAAGAGCAGCAATTTTATGTTTTGCCAATTAGTATTTTTACAATGCTAATCGCCATTTTGATTAATTCTAATTTAGCTATAATAATGAATATTTGTTTTGCGACGCTTGCTTTTTTGATTGCAAAATTAAATTTAGACCACTATATATTTTTTATTTTTTCTGGGATAATTGTGGCTATGCTGTCTAAGTCAGTTACGCAACGCTCTAAGATAATATCAATTGGTTTTATTGTATCCATGGCGGATGTTATTTTATTTTTGGGGATAAGCCTTTTATCAAGCAATGAGTTAACTGAACGGATATTGTTAGATGCGGCAATTGTTTTTGCGTACGCTATTGTGTCCGTTATATTTGTAATTGGTTCACTGCCGCTTTGGGAAACAACGTTTGGCGTTATAACAACAATTAAGCTTTTGGATTTAACAAACCCAGCTAACCCTGTCTTAAAAAGGCTAACTGTGGAAGCGCCGGGTACTTACCACCATTCACTTATCGTTGCGAACCTTGCAGAAGCGGCCGCAATTGATATAGGCGCAAACCATATTTTGGCCCGCGTAGGCGGTTATTACCACGATATTGGTAAATTAAAATACCCTAGCTATTTCTATGAAAACCAAGTTTCAGGCAACCCCCATGACAGCATGGGCCCCTATGATAGCGTTGAAGTTATTAAATCCCATGTTTCCTATGGGCAGGAATTGGTAAGCCTTTATAAATTGCCAAATATTATTAAAGACATGATCCTTATGCACCATGGGAATACGCTGATTAAATATTTTTATGCTAAGGCTAAAGAATCTATGGGCGATGTAAATATGGATGATTTTAGATATTCGTTTGTTATACCAAAATTTAAAGAGGCGGCCATTATTATGCTGGCAGATACAGTAGAGGCGGCAGTCCGGTCGCTTATACCAAGTGGGAAATCAATGCAGGAGGTTGAGGTTTTTATCCGCAAGCTTGTCAATGATAAATTAAATGATGGCCAATTGCTGGAAAGCAATTTGACAATTAAAGATATTGAAGATATCATAAAATCTTTTATGCGTGTATTCCGCGGCATGTACCACGAACGTATTGCATACCCTGCAGATGACAAGGGCAAAGATATTTCCGGCTCCGAAGAAAAAGAAGATAATTTGATACCAGATATAGAAAAAGAAAGGCCTGCAACCGAAATATAAATTAGGCCATAAATAAATATGATGGGGTTAAGGGATGGATATTATTTTTAACAAAGACGCGGGGCCACTGTTAGAGGGTATTATAAACCGGGCTATTAGCGGATGTTTACAATATTTTAATTACCATGGCAATGTTGAAGTAAGCATCAGCATAGTTGACAGTAATGAAATTAGGGGATTAAACAATGAATATAGAAATATAGATGCAGTAACTGATGTTTTATCCTTCCCGCTTTTACAGCCCGGGGAAATTGCGCAGGCTTTTTCAGGCGGGGGGCAAGTGTTTTTGGGCGATATTGTGATTTGCATGGAAAGGGCCGAATTGCAGGCAAAAGAATATAACCACCCGCTTAAAAGGGAAATAGCTTTTTTAACTGTACATTCGATGCTGCACCTATTAGGTTATGACCACTCGAACAGTGAAGAAGAAAAGGGGATGTTTGGGGTCCAGGAGGAGATTTTAAAAAATACTGGATATACTAGGGAGGAAATATGAAAAGGTTTTTATTATTTGGGTTCTTTATCCTATTTGTAGCATGTGCTAAAAATGAGCCGGCTGCTGAGGCTAATGAGCCGGAAAGTACAGAAACATATGAATCGGAAACTATGCCAGATGTGGTACAGCCTACAACAGAATTGCCACCAGAAGTAGAAATGCCAATATATATTAACCCATTAACTGGGCTTGAAACGGCCGAAGAACTGTATCAGAAAAGGCCGTTTGCTATAGTGGTCAATAACTTGAAAAAAGCTTTGCCCCAAAGCGGGGTATCAGAAGCAGATATTATTTATGAAGTGCTGGCTGAAGGCGGCATAACAAGGCTTGTTTGTGTTGGCCAAAATTTTGTTGGCGAAAAAATTGGGCCAATAAGGTCTGCAAGGGATTATTTTATAGATTTTGCTTTAGACAATGAGGCTGTATTTGTGCATCACGGCGGGAGCCCTGGCGCATATTCGTTTATAAATAAAAACAATATAGATGATATAGATGGGATGGCATTAGAAGGCATAACTTTTTTTCGGGACCAGGAACGGGTTTTGCAACGGGGGCTCGAGCACAGCTCTTATGTAATATCACCGAAGATATTAGAGGCTATGGACAGTTTTGGCATCATACATGAACTAAGTGGCGGAAAACAGCCTATGTTTAATTTTTACAAAGAAGAAAGTACGGTTGCCGACGCAGAATCCGCAAATAAAATAACCTTGCCATATTCAGATTATCAAAATTCTTACTTTGAGTATGGCCAAGAAGAAAATATTTATTTTCGTTTTCAAAACGGGGAAGCACATATAGATGAGGCTACGGGCTCACAATTAAGCGTAAAAAATGTTATTGTCCAATTTGCAGATATGGATATAATCGACCAAGAAGGCAGGATGGAAGTTGGCCTTGTTGGGGAAGGGACGGGGTATTTATTTACAGGCGGTAAATATATGCCAATAGTATGGGAAAAAGACAGCCATTTTTCCCAAACAAGATGGTATGATACAAATGGTGATTTGTTAACAATAAATAAGGGCAAGACTTGGATAAATGTTTTTGATGCGGATTTGGAGATATTTATTAACAACTAAAAATAATAAGTAAACAAAAAGCCAATATTTTAGGGTATATGGCTTTTTTTGATGGTGGTTTAAATAATAAAAGTTGATTCCCCATGAAACAAAAAAAGTAAGATTGACAATAATAACTCTATATAATATAATTTTCGCAAACTCAAGTTTTTAAACTGCGCTTCAGAACCCTTCACCCTGCGCCCCCTTTAGCAAATATTTGCGCACGTGTGAAAAAATACGCAGCATGCTTGGGTTTTTCTAAACATTAGGGAATATAATATGCTTAAAAAAATTATGCTTACTAAAAACTATATTGCATAATGTGAAAAGGGGGTTGGCTATCATAGCAGATAAACTTAAACTATATGGTTTTAATAATCTGACAAAATCTTTGAGTTTTAATATTTATGATATTTGTTACGCGAAGTCTGAACGCGAGCAGCGCGATTATATCGCATATATTGATGAGCAGTATAATTCTGAAAGGCTGACAAACATTTTGTATCAGCTTACAGAAATGATTGGCGCGAATGTATTGCATGTTTCAAAACAGGATTATGACCCTCAGGGTGCCAGTGTAACTTTTTTGATATCCGAAGAATCTATGAACCCGCGTAACTTTAAGAAGATACAGCCGGAAACGGTTTTGGCACATTTAGATAAAAGCCATGTCACGGTACACACATATCCAGAATTCCACCCGGATACAAGCATAGCGACATTTAGGGTGGACATCGATGTTGCGACGTGTGGGCAGATAACCCCGCTTAGTACCTTGGATTTTCTGATTGGTAGCTTTGATTCGGACATAATAACTATGGACTATAGGGTACGTGGCTTTACACGTGAAGTTGATGGTAAAAAACTCTTTATTGACCACGATATTACTTCCATACAAAATTATATAAACCAAGAGACTTTGCAAAAATATGATGTTAT
>JAITVM010000218.1 GCA_031285815.1 Clostridiales bacterium
ACATTATATCATCGCCCGGCCCGGGCGGAGATACCTAAAATAAGTTTTTTTGTTGGCTGGGTCTGCCGTTATTTTAAGTGAGTATATTATAGCTGGTTAAACGGCAGCGCTGTTGGCGCCGCCAGAACCCCACGGATGCCGGTAGTACCGGCATCCTAAGACCGAAAACCCGTGCTGTGAAAATTGTTTTGTGCTGTGATAGGTGATGTAAAACCAATAAAACCCCAAAATCAAGGGCTTTCGAACGTATAGATGAACAACACTAAAGTCGTTATCGTGGGTTTCCTTGGAAACCAAAACCAGAAAATGAATACTGCATCCCAAGGGCGTAGTCTGCACATTTTCGTATGAACCGGGGCTGGGGTCACGGTGGACTCCCAAGAACTATTCAGTTTAATATCTAAAAGATTTAGCCACAGAAAAAAAGAATTTAAAACCCGTCCGTGAAGAATATAAAGGCATAATGACTCGGCATTCAGAAATTTGTTCGAGCAATAATTTCGATCATCGTGAATAAATCTTTCGGCAATCCGTAAGAACCCGCCATGATTATTTTATTTTTCTGAGGCTATTTTTTATTTAATCCAATTGAATTTCTCAGTCAACTCCGTCTCGCTCAACCCTTTGTTGGCGAGTTCGAGCCGCAGTTTTTCCGCTGCCGCCGCCCATTCTTCGAAAGCTTCTTTCGTGATTAGCTTCCCGCGAATTCGGGCGTAGTATTTTTTGTAGGCGCGTTTATGAACCTTCCAAACCAAATCATTCTCGATTTTCGTCTGATAATTCTTGGACGCGCCAACATCGCGGCAGGTTTTTCCGGAGCCGTTTGCAATCAGTTTGTCGCAATATTCGTATTTATAACCGCTCTCCAGCAGAAAAAAAGTGCCGCAGAGCTTGCATTTTTTCGGAATATTCTGCTGCATCATCGCTTTGAAAAATTCCACATACGCAAAATCCAACAGCCTGTGAAAAACCATTTCTTCAAAAACCTCAATGGCACCGTCGGACTTGCTTTTGTCAACCGAATACCGAATCCATACGTCTGCCGGATCAACATCACCGGAGTGGCCGAGGGAACGACCGCTCATAAAAGGAGTGATCGCTGATTTTTCGATGTTTTGCGCATAGCGGTTGTCCGTTTTATTCGTCTTAACTTCTGAATCCATCATACTTAAGAATTTGGTGTAGCTGGTCTTTAAAACAGCAATGTCATCGCCCAAAGCATTGAAACTTTGGCTGTATGGCTGTATTTTTTTATGGTTATATTCATCAATGCTCAGACCATCCAATGACATCTCAAGCAATTCTTCCGGCCATGAATCTTCCGCTAACAGCTCAGGCTCGAAGAGTTGCGGTTTGACAAGGGCAAAGCCATAAAGCGGCATATCCAGTATAATCTTTCTGATTATTCGATAAGTTTCCAAAAATCCATCGTAGTCGTTGCGCTCTATTTGTTTGTTTAAGCGGCTCAAAGTCTCGTTATATGCGGTCGCGTCATAATTAAGAAAATCCGTTACCACCTCGCCCAAGCGGTAGCTGCCATGCTCTAACTCGATGACAGTATTCGAAAACCCCGCTTGAAAAGCAAGTATATGATCGAAAAAATAAAAAAGATCCTTCATTAATGTTCCCATAGAAATTCCTCCGGTAGAAAATGCAGTTTCGTCGTTAGACTATATAATAAAATATATCATTTGCTATTGTGGTTTGTCAAGATCTATGTTATATTGTTTTTAGACTATTAGTTGCAATTATAAATGGGTCAAACAAACACCGGCACGTATCGGTCATATCCAGCCCTGCAAATACGTTAGCTGTTCAGCGAGCGAACCTCGGAAAACGCGCCAAGACCGCAATGCGAGAGCGATAAAGTTTCCGGAAAATTCTCCACCAGAGAATCCGCCATGACCTGATCAGCCGATAATGATACTCCTGCCGAGTCACAGACATCGCAATGACGGCAGTCTCCTGAACGGTGAAGGTGAAATTCCTGTGTTGAGCCATGGTAAAGCTCAGTTTGTAACGGCTTGTATTTAACATTATTGGATTAGGAGCATCATAAAAATAACTATAGATTGAAAAGAGGTGATTTTTTGCTGACACTTGACGAGCTTAACTGCCTAAGCAAAGCCGAAATCAATGGCGTAAACCGAAGCGAACTCACTGATATAACAGCAATCCGTTGCGATAAACAGCGGCCAACAATGCGCCGCATGGAGAAATATTTAGAGGATATCCACAATCCATATCTATTTTTGTGTGGCGAGACAGCCGTCAAGGTGCGCTTTGCTCCCGATGGCAAAGATTTGGCACACAGCCTGAAAAATTATCTTATTAGCATCAAAACTTGCTGATCTGTATCAAATCATGTGCTATACTGGCGACGTGATTATAGAGGGTAGGAGGTATAGTGGCTAGAATCAGAAAAGCAATTGACACTACGAAAAAGCCTGCTATCGCTTGGAAAGCCGCCGTTTATATCCGGCTTTCCAGAGAGGACGGCAACGATGAGAGCTACAGCGTGACAAACCAAAAACAAAGGCTGACAGTGTTTCTTGATCAACTTATGCAGGAGGAATCGGTGCTGCTCATTGATTTTTATGTAGACGACGGCTAT
>JAITVM010000271.1 GCA_031285815.1 Clostridiales bacterium
ATTTTTATCAGCTTGGGCACGAAGCGAATGGACTGCCGGGCCCTTCCCTAAGTTTAGCATCCTTGACTGTATATAAGTTTTGTCAATATTCTTGCCCATCTCGCCGCCAAGCGCATCCACTTCCCGGACCAAATGCCCTTTGCTTGTCCCACCAATATTAGGGTTGCAGGGCATCATCGCAATAGAGTCTAAATTTATTACAAACATAATTGTGCTATTGCCCGTTCTAGCGGCGGCCAAAGCCGCCTCACAACCTGCGTGGCCGCCGCCCACTACTATTATATCTGCTGAATCAGCCACAAACTCCAAAAAACCCACCCCTAAAAATATTTTTCACTACTCAGGCAATACCAGCTTATTGTCAATAAAAATACGGCATTGTATATTCCAGGTACTTCCGCCTACCGAAACTTTTATTTCTTCACCTGCCGGCAACTTCCCCCAAAGCCTTGACCTCATCCCCAAGCCAACCTGCTCGTCTTGCAGTTCACCGTTTACATAGAGCCGCTCGCTTAGCGCACTATTTTCAACAACTATGGTATTGCCTAAATGGTTCAGTTCCCATCTTTTCATAAATACCCTCCCAGGCTACCCTATCAATTGGAAAATCCTCATTTTACATGTTAATTTTATTTACCCAGGCAAAACTCCGAAAAAATCTTGTCAATTATATCTTCATCCAAGGATTCGCCTATTATCCCGCCTAAATAGCTGTAGGCATCCACTAAATCAATACTTAAAAAATCTTCTGAAAAGCCGCCCTCTATTGACATTAATACATTTTTTAGGCTTTTAGCCGAACTAATCAGCAAATTTTTATGCCTGATATTGGTTATTAAAATATCTGGCGATAAATCTATTTCATTATTAAAAAACAAAAATTCCACCTTATCATATAAACCCTCCAGCCCTTGGCCGTTAATTAAAGATACTTGGACAATATTATCATTTGGCACATAGTTTTTTAGCCTATCTAAATCAGCATTATTGGGCAAATCAATTTTATTTATTACCAAAATAACTTTCTTCCCCTTTAACCCCTCTAAAATTTCTATATCCAAATCAGTAATTTTATCGCTGCTATCTATAATGAACAAAACCAAATCAGCATTTTGGGCTGAGCCTTTAGATTTTTCTATGCCAATCTTTTCAACCTTATCCTCGGTATGCCGTATGCCGGCCGTATCAATAATTTTTATTAAAATGCCCCGGATATTAATATACTCTTCAATAGTATCCCGGGTCGTCCCCGGTATATCTGTAACTATCGCCCTATCTTCCCCTAAAAGCTTATTAAGCAGTGTGGATTTGCCAACATTAGGCCGGCCTATAATAACAGTTTTTATCCCTTCAGAAACAATTTTGCCATGTTCGGCTGTTTTTATTAAGTTATCAACATCCTCAAGGATACCTAAAACGCCCGCCTTTACCTCAGCTATATTAATTAGCTCCATATCATGCTCTGGGTAGTCAATTGACGCTTCTATATTAGCAATCATTGAAAGGAGCTTGCCCCTAATTAAATTTACTTTTTCGGATAATTTCCCGCCAAGTTGGCTTAACGCTGCATTTTGGGATAATTCTGTTTTTGCGTTTATTATATCAATTACAGCCTCGGCTTGTGATAAATCTATGCGCCCATTTAAAAACGCACGTTTTGTAAACTCGCCCGGCTCAGCTAACCTTGCGCCATTTTGTAGCACTAGCCCCATGATACGCTTAGTAGTAAGCGCCCCGCCATGGCAATTTATCTCGGCAACATCCTCTTTAGTATATGACTTAGGGGCCAACATTAAGCTAACCATAACTTCATCAATTAAATTGGGCCCATCATAAATATGGCCATAACTAATTGTATGGGATTTAAGCCCGGAATTAGTTTTGAATATTTTTTTGATTATCCCAGTTGAGCCTTCCCCGCTAATACGGATAACCGATATACCAGAGTTCCCGATTTGGGTAGCGACAGCCGCTATTGTATCCAAATGCCTTCCACCTGCCTAAAAATTTTCTGGGCAATTAAAATCAAACCGCTTTTATTACTTTGCCGTCAACCATAACAAACTTCACATTAAAATCATCGTCTATCGCAATTAAATCAGCTTTTTTACCCACAGCTAGGCTACCAATTTCATCATATATGCCCAGTGCTTTTGCTGGGTTTTGGGCCGCCATTTTTACTGCCTGGAAAAGGGGTACGCCAATTATTTTATTCATATTTTTTACTGCCGATATTACTGAAAGGGTACTCCCAGCCAATGAGCCGCCCTCTGCAAGGCGCACAACATTATCTTTAACAACAACTTCTAATTCCCCTAATTTATAAACACCTTCAGGGAGGCCGCCAGCTTCCATACAATCAGTTATTAAAACAACCTTATCCCTTTTGCATTTAACAAGCACCTGTATTGCCCTTTTTGAAACATGGATTAAATCACAAATAATTTCATTATAAATACCATCGTTAACTAAAGTTTCACCCACAAACCCAGGCGACCTATGGCTAAGCCCTGTCATCGCGTTATAAGTGTGTATCGCAATATTGGCGCCATATTTTATTGCCTCTTGGACCTGCCCACAATCAGCGCCCGAATGCCCAATCCTTACATCTATGCCCCTAGCCTTGCAAAATTTAATTGCGTCATAGGCATTATCTAAATTCGGGGCTATGGCTACAGATTTTATTGCACCTGTATCTATATATTTTTGTAGCCCCACTAAATCAATATCTACAATAAATTCTTCGGGGTGCGCGCCTTTAAATTCTTTGTCTATATATGGCCCTTCTAAAAACCCGCCAATTATTTTGGCACCGGATACGCCTCTTTGTTTTGCTTCAGCAATATTTTTCAGGGCTTTCATAATCTTTGGTTCCGGGGCCGTAACTGTTGTAGGGCAAAAAGAAGTCACGCCTTCTTCTATTTTATAGCGGGAGATTGCGTCGATAGCCTCATACTCTGCGTCCATTGTGTCAAAGCCATTGCCGCCATGGACATGGATATCTATAAACCCAGGCAAAACTTTAAGCCCGGTTAAATCAATATCCGCCTGCCCCTCAGTTAATATGTCTTTTATATAGCCATCCCCGATGCTTAAATACCCAGGTATTATTTCGTTTTCCAAAAATATTTCATCTGATTTAATTATCATACCGGCATCCCCTTATCACAACAATAAATACCCAATGCTTAGCAGCTAGGGCATCCGTGAATATTTCCTAAAATTAATTTCTATATTTATCAGTGTACCACAAAAATAATAATTATAAAATATTACAAAAATTTTTTTCAAAAGCTATAACTAAAAAAAAGATAACCCCATAATTATTAGCTAGGTGTTATCTTTTTATAATAGGTTTTTTGTCATCTATATATTTAAACTCCGTCATATGTTTACGGTACTTTAAAGGCAAGAGCAGCCGCTGCAATTTTTTGTTGGCACGTTCGGGGTTAGCTGCAGTTTCATAATAACCGCCCCATAATTTTTGATAACTAATTTCTTCATTTGACAACAGTACCTCTATATCATCCGGCGCTTCATGGAACACACATTCTTTTGTATCATAAACGGCTACTAACCCCCGTTTAACGTCATGGATCATAAATTGCATATTCATAAAGCGTTTTGTAAAAAAATCTGCTAATGGGGCTAAAATATTATTCTCAGGCGATATGTCTGCATAAAATACGCCTGTGCGTGTTTCCGAAAAACGCAAAAACTCAACAAGCCGCCCCCTTTCCCTTGACGCTTTTCTGGCTATGTTAATTGTATTTAACACACAATCTTCGTGCAAATGCTTATCTATACCCTTGCCATGCTTAAAGCCCAAAACAACATATTTATACATATAAATAAAACGCCCCGGGCTGGCACTTAAAAACGCATAGTATAATGTATTGGCCATATCCCCCGATATTTTTTCTAATATGGCATTTAGCACGGTAGACGCTTTATCCACATCTGTGCGGGCTAAATAATAATTTGTGTCAAAACGTTGCTGATAACAGTCCTCCAATTCTATATAATCCGGCCTTATTTTTTTATAGAAGTGGTTATGGATGATAGTAAGAAAGCCATCAAATGTCCCGTCAAATAAAACAGTTACTGTCAAGTGGCGGCACCCCCCAGGCTAAACAGGGAAAGCTGCTCATATTTCTCGCCAATTTTGTTTTCTGTCAGCTTCAAATAAAGGGTTTCTGGGTCAAGCGTGGTTTGCCCCATCATTTTTCCGTTACAGGTAATAAAATATTTAGCGCGTTTTAAAACAACATTTAATTTTTTCAAATTATCAAAATCTAGGTTATGGGCTTTCCGGGAATTTAAAATTTTTAAAACTGAGGCAACCCCAATACCGGGGACACGCAAAAGTTCATAATACCCCGCTGTATTAATTTCCACAGGGAACTTATCTATATGTTTAAGTGCCCATTGGCATTTTGGGTCCATGTTTAGGTTTAAGTCTTCGCCATCCTCAAGTATTTCATCCGCATTAAAGCCATAGTACCTTAATAGCCAATCAGCCTGGTAAAGCCTATGCTCACGTAAAAGCGGCGGTGCCACTTGCGGCAGTAGCGGAAAATTCGATACCGGCAAATAGGCTGAATAAAAAACGCGTTTCATATTATATATGTTGTAAAGGTTCTCGCTTAAATTAATTATTGTTTTATCCGATTCTTTTGTTGCCCCAACAATAAGCTGCGTTGACTGGCCTGCCGGGACATATTTAGGTGCGCTTTTAAACAGCACTATTTCTTCTTTATTCTTAATAATATTGGATTTAATTAAACCCATAGGTTTTGTAATGGATTCTTTTGTTTTGTCCGGCGCAAGCAGCTTCAGGGATTCCTGTGATGGCAATTCAATATTTACGCTCATCCGGTCGGCTAAAAGGCCTGTTGCGTTAATCAGCTCCGGGTCAGCCCCCGGTATAGCTTTAACATGTATATACCCATTAAATTTATACTTTTCACGCACAAGCTTTAACACAGCATACAAAAGCTCCATTGTATAATTTGGGCTCTTGATTATTGCAGATGATAAAAAAAGCCCTTCTATATAATTGCGCTTGTAGAAATTTATCATTATATCCGCTAACTCTTCCGGTGTAAAAGCGGCACGCTCTACATCGTTAGACCGGCGGTTAACACAGTATTGGCAATCATAAATACAAAAATTTGTAAACAAAACCTTCAGGAGGGCTATACAGCGGCCATCTGACGCAAAGCTATGGCATATGCCTGCCGCCTCCGCATTCCCCAAATGCCCCGGTTTAGCCTCCCTCGTTACCCCGGACGAGGTACAGGCAACATCATACCTTGCTGCCATCGTCAATATCCTTAATTTTTGAAAAACATCCAAGCCTACCACCTAACTCCCTTAATAAACAAGCCATTTTTTTACCTGATAATAAAATACCCTACTATATTATAGATTAATAAAAGCATAATTTCAAACTATCTGTAAACCGCAATAACAACAATTTTAAAATTTTAGTTTTAGTATTGAAATTTATTTTTTTATGTAGTATACTGTGTTAGTCCAAAAAAACTGGCAACACTTTCATGCGCTTCCGTAGTTAAATGGATATAACAGTCCCCTCCTAAGGGACCGTTGTGGGTTCGATTCCCGCCGGGAGTATTTTTTAAGCTATGATTCTTATCGTAGCTTTTTTATTTTTTCCCGACTTTTTGTTTTTTTTTACGTTTAAATATATAATATAATCTAGTAAATCAATTTCCCTTGACCAATATACCGGTTTCTACATAATTCTTTATTTGTGTAGTATACTGTTATTTATAAAGTAAACAACATGGACTGAGGTGGCAAAAAATGAAAGCGTTCTATTTAAGGAACAAATTCGTGATTAACCGGATCTTATTTATTTTGTGTTTCTTCATATTTATATTAGTTTTTTTTAATTATATATTTAGGCTGATAGCACCTTTTGTAATTGGCTATGCCTTATCATTGATGCTAAACCCTCTGGCGGATTTTTTAGAATCAAAAATCAAAGCCCCCCGGTGGTTCGCAGCTTTGTTCTGTATACTGCTGGTTATTTTTGGCGTCACGCTCTTAACCAACCTAATTTTCTCAAGGATATTTAAAG
>JAITVM010000275.1 GCA_031285815.1 Clostridiales bacterium
AACTTTCTTGGGGGCCGGCGATAATAGCCTAAACGAGTTGCCTGAGTTTGTTGGCAAGCTTTCTAATTTGAGTTACTTAGATATAAGCTCTAATAAGATAAAAGAATTACCGGAATCTATAGGTAACCTAAACAAATTAACTTTTTTAGATTTATCAAATTTAAATTTATCAATCATCCCAAAAACTGTTGCCCTTTTAGGCTTGCCATTTATATTGGAAAATAAGGCCCCTGACAAAGGGGGGGTGTGGTTGTACAACACTAAATTACTAAATATGGATATCAACCTTTTTGAACAGCCCCAACCTATAATAAAAGATTTCTATGATAATATAGCGGAAATAAATGAATGTAAGCTAATATTTCTTGGAGACGGCGCAGTTGGTAAAACTTCATTAATTGAACGGATGGTACATCCAGAATATGAAATTATAATAAACAGGCCCCCAACAGATGGTATATGTATAGAAAACCATACCATAAAAATATCAGGAAAAGAAATAAATTTGCGTATTTGGGACTTTGGCGGCCAAGAAATAATGCATACAATGCATAAATGTTTTATGACATCCAGGAGTATATATGTTGTTGTGCTTGATGCCCACCTAAACCAATTTTCAACTAAATACGCCCTTTATTGGTTAGATACTATTAAAACCTTTGCACCTGGCTCCCCTGTTATAATGGTTATAAATAAAATAGACCTAGATGACGAAGCCTACCTTAATGAAGCCGCTTTAAAAGAAGAATACCCTAATTTAAGGTTGCCTATAATCCGCACGTCTTATTACGAAAATAAAGGCTTTGATGATTTAGAGGTGATTATTGATGATACTATTTTAAATAATTTAGAATATAAGTATTACTTTAATAAAAAATGGTTGCCTATAAAAGAAAAAATGGAAAGTATGGGCCGGCCATATATTAAAAAATCTGACCTTTTTGAAGAAAGTGTGGTTGGCAGCCCTAAAATTCAAGAATCCATGTTAAAATATTTTAAAGATATTGGAATTTCTTATTATTACAAGGGCGAAAATATAACCTTCAGTTCTGAAAATATTGCAGTTTTAAACCCTGAATGGCTAACCGGCGGTATTTACCAGTTAATAACCAAATCACCAAAAAATACTGCCCTAATCCCCCACACCACTATTAAAGGCATACTAAGTAAAACAAACCAAAATTACTTAAATACAACATATACTTATGAGAAGGATGAAGAAATTGATTTTGTGTTAGACGTCATGCGGCAATTCGAAATTTCTCACAAATATAAAAATTTTGAATTTATACCACTTAAATTGCCAAAAACCAGGCCAGAAAAAGCAGCCGGGTTTGATAAAAAAAGCGCGCTGCATATATCCTGGCAGTCAGAGTATTTGCCCTTTAACGTAATCCACCGTTTAATATTAAAATTCTTTAATGATATAGACTTTGATTGCATTTGGCTATATGGCGGGTTATTTAAAAATAGCACTTCAAAAAAATCTGCCCTAATTTATATGGATATTAACGAACAACAGATTGACGCCTTTATTAACGCCGAAGGCCCTTCTGCGCAAAAAGAGTATTTAAGCCTTATCCGAAAAAGGCTACACAGGATAATGGAACAGTTAAATATAAACAGATATAACGAAAATATTCATTACTCATTTGACGGCAAAACAGGTAAAGCTAATTATTTTGACGTATTAAAGCAATTTTACAATAGGCCTAATGAAGAAATATTTTTGCGTGGTGTCGAGCAATACTGCCTCCCTGGCGAATTACTGCATACTTTATATACCGAAAAAGACCTGAGGGAGGAATTAATTACGCGATTCGGTGATTCCACTAATTTTGAAAACAATATTTTTAATTTATAGCAAGCTAAGCTTAAAAGGCAGTTGAAAGTGAGTGCAGTAACCAATCAAATTAAACAAACAAATCTGAAATATAAGTTGGATGCTAACTTTTAACCGGCTTAAGCCGGTTGGAAGCTAAGCATTGTAATAAACACCAATATATTGTATAATTATTCCAATAGTAGTTTTGGAAGTGATGTTTTGGGGTATGACCAGATTTTTTTAGATTGGATAACAAATGAGTATGGCGGGATAGTTACGGTGCATAATTATGAAACCGTTGAGGAAATGATTAATAAAGGAAAAAAAATTTATTACCCACTATTTTCCGACAGAAGCCATATAGAGATTTTTAAAAACACGCCAAAAGATGTAATTACTGTCGTCGGTATGAATGCCATAAAAAACTTTAATGGATTAAAATTTGTCGGTAGCCTTTCTAATCTGGCCCACTTAGCTATCCGTAATAGTACCCTAAACGAATGGCCCAGTTCAATCAGCGGGCTTTATGATTTGACCATCTTAGACATTAGCTTTAATAACCTAAAAGAATTGCCGGGGTTTATCTGTAACCTTTCAAAATTAACTTACTTAAACCTAGACTTCAACAACCTAACAGAATTGCCCTGCCCTATTGGAAGCCTTTCTAACTTGACCACCTTACTCATCACCGGAAATGGGTTAAACGAGTTGCCTGAGTTTATCGGCAACCTATCTAAGCTGGCAACCTTAGCCCTCAGCGGAAATGAGCTAACTGAATTGCCTGAATCCATCGGCCGCCTTTCAAAGCTGGGCTCCTTAAGTGTCAGCAATAATGAACTAAGTGAATTACCTGCTTCAATCGGCGGGCTCTCTAAATTGACCCACTTAGATGCCAGCTTCAATAATATAAGCGAGTTGCCCGAGTCTATCGGCCGCCTTTCTAATTTGGCTTTCTTAGGCCTCAATAATAACAAGCTAAAAAAGCTTCCCGATTTTTTCGTCAAGCTTCCTAAACTAGAAGTATTAGACATAAGCAGAAATAACCTAAACGGCTTGACCGGCAGGTTTATCGGCGGCCTTTCTAATTTGACCCACTTATCCCTCAACTTTAATAACATAACCGAGTTGCCTGATTTTATCGGCGGCCTTTCTAATTTGACTTTCCTAGGCGCCAGCAATAATAACCTAAAAGAACTGCCTGATTTTATCGGTGGCCTTTCTAATTTGGCGTTCTTAGATGTAAGCTCTAATAATATAAAAGAATTACCCAGTTCAATAGGTAGCCTAAATAAATTAACTTTTTTAGATTTATCAAATTTAAGTTTATCAATTATCCCAAGAGCTGTCACTGATTTAGGCCTGCCATTCACATTGGCAGGTAATGCCCCTACTATGGGGGGGGTGCGCCTGTACAACACTAAATTATTAAATATGGATATCAGCCTTTTTGAACAGCCACTACCAATAATAAAAGATTTTTATGACAATATTACTGAAATAAATGAGTGCAAGCTAATATTCCTTGGGGAAGGCGAAGTCGGTAAAACTTCAATAATTGAACGGATGGTCCACCCAGAATATGAAATTGTAAAAAACAGGCCCCCAACAAATGGCATACGTATAGAAAAGTATACTAAAAAAATATCGGGAAAAGAAATAAATTTGCGTATTTGGGACTTTGGCGGCCAAGAAATAATGCATACAATGCATAAGTGTTTTATGACGTCCAG
>JAITVM010000233.1 GCA_031285815.1 Clostridiales bacterium
CGCGTCAGTCTGCAAAAGGTTCATCACTTGCCCGTCAAAGCTAATCTCACGGTCTAAAGCTGACAATATCCCACTAGTAACTGTGCCGCCAAGCTCGCCTAACGGGTTCCCAACCGCAACAGTTGTTTCGCCAACCATAAGCTGCGAAGAATCGCCTAATGTAGCTTCCGTTAAACCTGTAGCCTCGATTTTTAAAACCGCTAAATCTGTCTGTGCATCAGAATTTACTAAAGTTGCAGGGTATTCAGAGCCGTCAGACAACCTAACAGTAACGTTGCTTGCCCCGTCAATTACATGGTGGTTTGTAACTATATAGCCATCGTCACTTATAACAACGCCGCTACCTGCACCTTCCGAAATAAACTGCCCAAACCTATAACCCGTCTGGACAACTTCTGTGGTTATCTCAACAACCGAAGGCTTAACCATAGCAACCACATCTGTTAAAGATTTATTAGTGCCAACAGCAGAAGTTTCTATAACAGTATGGGTACTTGTGCCCTGCCCCATGGCCGCCGCTGTTTCCGTACTGGCTGGCTGTGTGTAGCTCATACGGTCTGAAACATACCCACCGGCAAAACCAAATACACTAGATGCCGCTACACAAACCGCCAACACTATGGCAGAATTATTTTTTGCCTTTTTAGGCTTATCTTCCACATATACATAATCTTCTTTATACATTATTACCTCATCCCTTCTCTTAACAATCTAACATCCAATTTGTTATACTTATATAATAATAAGCTTATGTGATTGTTATATGAACAAATCCTGAATTAACTTAAAAATGGCTGAAAACCCCCCGCAGCCTAGCTAGTGGGATTTTCAGCCTAAGTAAATGCCAATTATGATTGTTTTAGGATTTGAAGAAACTTTTCCCCTGTAATAGTTTCTTCTTGTATCAAATATTCTGATATCTCTGCAAGCTTTTCTTTTTCAGAATTTAATAATGCCATTGCTTTATCATAGCATCCCGATATTATGCGCTTTACTTCCTTATCCGCCTCCGCCCCAGTTGCTTCTGAACAGGTAGCAACATTCCTGCCATCTAAGTACTGGTTCTGTACGCTCTCCAACCCCATCATGCCAAAATTTTCGCTCATGCCATATTGGGTAACCATACTCCTAGCAAGCTTGGTAGCCCTTTCGATATCATTAGAGGCACCTGTTGTGGCTTCGCCAAAAGCAGTTTCTTCAGCTGCCCGGCCCGCCAGAAGGGTTACTATTTGAGCCATAAGCTCATTCTTTGACATCAAATACCGTTCCTCTTCAGGCATGTTCATAGTATATCCAAGTGCGCCCATTGTCCTGGGCACAATAGTAATTTTTTGGACAGGCGTGCCATCTTTTTGTAGTGCCGTAGCTAAAGCATGTCCAACTTCGTGATAAGCAACCAAACGTTTTTCTTTCTCATTTAATATCCGGTCTTTTTTCTCTTTCCCAGCTATAACAACTTCTACCGCTTCCATAAGGTCTTCTTGCAATACTTGGCCGCGCCCCATGCGTACCGCCCTAAGCGCCGCTTCATTAACCATGTTCGCTAAATCTGCGCCCGTGGCCCCGCTCGTAGCAAGCGCTATTTCTTTTAAATTAATTAGGTCCCCAGTTTTTACTTTTGCCGCATGCAGTTTAAGTATTGACTCCCTGCCGGGCAAGTCGGGTTTTTCTACTATTATCCGCCTATCAAAACGCCCTGGGCGCAATAAAGCTTTATCTAAAATTTCCGGCCGGTTTGTAGCGGCCAGTATAACAATCCCTTTAGAACCATCAAAGCCATCCATTTCAGCTAAAAGCTGGTTTAAAGTCTGTTCGCGTTCATCATTGCTGCCAAGCTGGTTATCGCGGCTCTTTCCTATTGCATCTATTTCATCTATAAAAATAATACACGGTGCCTGCTTATTAGCTATCTGGAATAAATCCCTAACACGGCTGGCACCTACGCCAACAAACATCTCAACAAATTCTGAACCGGATAAAGAGAAAAAAGGTACCTGGGCTTCCCCAGCCACAGCTTTAGCCAACAAAGTTTTACCCGTGCCCGGTGGCCCTACCAATAAGGCGCCCTTCGGTTGTTTAGCGCCAATATCTAAATATTTTTCTGGGTTATGCAAAAAATCAACTATCTCAACTAAGCTTTCTTTAGCCTCATCCTGCCCGGCCACATCAGAAAAGCTAATGCCTGTGTTTTTTTCCACATTATACATTTTGGCTTTTGATTTACCAACATTCATCATGCTGCCAAAACCGCCTTCGCCCTGCCCCATACGTTTCATTAAGCTACGTATGAATACTGAGTAAATCAAATACATTATTAAAATAGGGAAAATCCAGTAATACATAAAATCAAGTATGAGGTTAGTTTCTATTATGAGTTCAGAAAATGCAACCCCATATTCTTTTAACCGCTCAACTAATAAAGGGTCATAAACCCTGCCTGCATAATACACTTGTTTATCTTTGAAATTTTGTTCCCACTCGTCTTCTGTTATGCCGCTTTCTTCAGAAAATATAATGCCCTTTATTTCAGATACATCAGCCCCGCTATTTAGTTCAAAGGAAAGCTGGCTGTCTTCAATTTCTACTTCTTTTATATTCCCAGTTTCCAAAAGCTCTAAAAACTGGCTGTATTTTATTTGGATCTCCTTAGGCTTTAAATTTGCTTTTAAAGCCAAATTTAAAATAAATGTTACAAACAAGGCAACAAGGAGATAATTTAGCCAACTTGGGGATTTAAATTCTTCCGGCCCTTGTTTGTGTTTATTGTCTTCCATAATGTAGACGATCACCTTTCAAATTAAAACGTAGTTTTATAGCATGGGTATATCCTATACTAGGCTTCTTATGCCCCAAGGCTTACTGGCAAACGCCTTATGCCCTAAACCTTCTGTCCCTATACTTCCGCCCAATAAATATATATAATGCTACCCTTACTAAAAGAATAAACAAAAGTATTAAAGCAAGCAATATAACCATATAAACAAAAACAGAACCAGCCGCCGTACCTAAACCATCCGTTTCGTTTTTATCTATGTTCTCCGCTTCGCCAATCACTAACTCGGTTTCTGGGATATTAGCCCCGTTGGAGGCATATATATTTAGGCTTTTAAGCTCTAGCCCTTCATATAAAACAGATACCGTACCTAAAATATCGCCTTTTTTTATAGGCCTATAAATTGCATTGCCAAGGCCATAATCAATAACCAGTTTGTTTTTATCTATATTTTTAGGCATGTCCAAATAGATATCTTCTTTAATGTAAGCTTTTACATCCCCAACTGTCTTGCCCAATTCGTCTTTAACAGGGATATTTTTGCTAAAAACATCTGCACTTAAAATTTTTTGGCTCCCATATAAACTAAACCCATATTCGAATAGCGCGGCGCTGTCTTTATAGTTATTATTCTCCTCATCCATTAACGTGACACAAATAAGCTCTACCCCACCTTTTTTTGCATAAGTAACAAGTGTATGCTGGGCCTCATCTGTAAACCCAGTCTTCCCGCCAACACAGAATTCATAATAATTAACCGAACCTGGGATTATCATTTTATTGCTATTATACATAACCCTTTCCTCAGGTTGCCGCTCTGTCGGTGGTATGTTAAAGTTTATTGTAGAGATGTAGCGCAAAAAATTTTCGTCCGCTATAGCGCTTTTCATTATTAGCGCCATATCATATGCCGAAGTGTAATGCTGCCCATCATGCAAACCATGCGGGTTTACAAAATTAGTATTTTTTGCACCTAAGGCCTTTGCCCGGCTTGTCATAAGTTCAGCAAATTTTTCAGTGCCCCCTGAGATATGTTCTGCCACGGCATTAGAAACTTCATTGGCTGACGCTAAAAAAATCGCATACAGGCATTCATCCATCGACAAGGTTTCTTCATCATTCATTGCTATATGGCTTGAACCCGGGGGCAATGAAAAAACAGAGTTGTATGACATAGTTACCCTTTGCCCCAAATCATCACCGGTGGCGCCTCAGTGGCGGAATGGCTCACATATACCGTGGATACAGAAGTTGGCCTGTTCTGTTGTTAGTGGCGTGTGGAGTTGTTTGCTGGTCTGACGGTGTACAACAACAGTGTTCAGAAAGCTGTTTGGACGTAAGGTGATGAGGTAGCAGAGTCTGGAGAAAACCGCGTAATGAAGGGCCTCGAAATGTATCCTTTTTCACTTGTCAGTATGGAGACGTACAGTAAAAATGGTGTGCTGTAACTGCAGAGTTTGTAGCGACAGTAAAGAATGCCAGTAATATCGCGTTAAGTGAGTACATTCATTGTGGTTCCTTGCTGCTCTGTTGCTGAACGTACAGTTG
>JAITVM010000307.1 GCA_031285815.1 Clostridiales bacterium
ATTTTTAAGTTCCTCTTTAAGCTTGTTCTTATACTTCCTCAGGCCGTAAATCCGGCAGGAAAATACATGGATTATACTGATCAAATCTTGTATCATTTCTTCTTGCGGCGACATTGCTTCATTGTTTACCACTACCACTTCACAAGCGTTCTTTTGTAAAAACCTCTCAAACCAGTCGTATCCGAATCTTACAAAACGGTCTTTATGAGATATATACAGCCTTTTAATTTTTCCTTGCATAGCCATTTCAAGTATTGTATTGAAATTTTTGCGGTTATAATTAAGCCCGCTGCCGATATCGAACAACACTTCGTCAATTATCTCAGCTTTTGCATTACAGAATGTTTTTAAAAATTCAATCTGGTTGACCAAGTCACCTTTTTGCCCTTGATTTGAAACCCGGCAGTAAATTATTGTTCTTAAATCTTTTATTTGCTTATTCATCCCTAAAAATTCGTCTATCTGCTCCTCCGTATAATAACGGCGGTTGGTTTTTTGATTCCTATATGCTTTTAATTTGCCTTTTCTGTCCCAGTCCTGTAGTGTCCAGACTGTTACATTTAATTTTTCAGATACTTCTTTCGGTTTTAATATTTTCATATCTGCGGTCACCTCGGAACTATTATAGCATAATTCCAATATGATTCTATATATTACTATATAGTTTTAATTGCAGTTTTCTAGCTCCTGTAATTAACTTTTTACACTTTAAAAATAAACTATTTATAAACTGTTTGTGTTTTTTTATATTTATTTTTAAGATATGTGGTCATTTTCTTAATTTCATAAAATAGGGTTTCATCTACTAACTAAAAATAACCCTTACCCCCGGCTCAGGCTAGGCTTTTTTGCTAAAGAAATAATAAAAGGCTACCTACTTTTATTAAATAGGCAGCCTAGGCAATTTTATTAATATCCGTATATCGAAGCAAGCTTTTCAGCGATTTCTTTTTTACGGCACGCCTCACATAATTCAGGCATCCCTTCGCCTAATTTTTCAGCGGCCCGCCTTAATTCCATATAAGTACCGGCCGGCTCGCCACATTTTTTACACTTTAATAGCGGTATTTTTTTGCCCCATATTTTCCGGGACCCAGCGCCCTCTTCCACCATTATCGCCCCCGTCGGGCAGACCTTTGCACAGCTGGCGCAGCCCACACATTCATAAGAAGGCTCGCCATAAGGGGTGGTAACAGCTTTGCCGGTGCCGCGGTTTACTGTGGAAATTGCACCCGTGCCTAAGCTCTCGCAAGCTTTGGCGCACAGGCCGCATAAAATGCATTTAGTATCATTTTTTTTAACAAAACGCCGGTAGCTTGGCACATTATACTTTTCACAAAGTTCTGAAACCTCACTGCTGCCCGGTGCCAGCGAATGCAATAAAGCCAGTACCATAGCCCTTTGTTTTATAACCCTTGGGCTATTTGTAAAAACCTCACACTCACGTTCCAAGGGGTATACACATGCGGTAACTATATTGCGCCAGCCGTTAATTTCTACCTCTACGATACAAACCCTACAGCAGCCTTGGCCCGGCAAGCCTTCATGGTGGCATAAATTTGGGATTTCTATCCCGTTCCTTTTAGCAACCTCTAAAATAAATTCACCATGCTTACATCCGCATTCTTTTCCATCTATCTTAATCAGCATTTGCCAAGCCCCCCTTCTGTACGGTTTTTATAGCTTCAAAGCGGCAAGCCTCCCGGCACGCGCCGCAGGAAATACATATATTTTTATTTATTTCATGCGCAGACTTGGCTGTGCCGGATATTGCAGAAACAGGGCACGATTTTTTACAAAGGGTACAGCCCGTACATTTAGCCGCATCAATTTCAAAACCGGTAATGGCTGTACAAACCCCTGCCGGGCATTTTTTTTCTTTGATATGCGCATCATATTCGCCACGGAAATATTTTATTGTAGTAATGACCGGGTTAGGCGCTGATTTGCCCAAAGCGCAAAGCGAAGAGTCCAGCACTGTTTCGCTTATTTCCTCTAACAGCTCAACATCGCCCTCTTTGCCCCTGCCTTCACAAATATCAGTCAATATAGCAAGCATTTGCCGCAGCCCTTCCCTGCAAGGGGTACATTTGCCGCAACTCTCGCCGGCTAAGAAATTCACGTAATACCGCGCAACTTCAACCATACAGCTACGGTCGTCCATTATAATCATCCCGCCGGAGCCCATCATCGCGCCATAGGAAGTAAGCGTATCGAAATCAACCGGCAAATTCAGCATATCCGCAGGGATACAGCCACCGGATGGCCCGCCTGTCTGTACCGCCTTAAACGGCCGCCCGCCTATTATCCCGCCGCCAATATCATAAATTAAATGGCGGAGGCTGCAACCCATAGGCACCTCAACCAGGCCAGTGCGCTTAACCTTGCCCACAAGCGCAAATACTTTTGTGCCGGCTGATTTTTCTGTGCCGAGGCTGGCAAAATTTTTGCCGCCGTTATTAATAATTACGGGTATGTTGGCCAATGTCTCCACATTATTAAGCACAGTCGGCATATTCCAAAGGCCGCGCTGGACAGAGCGGATATATTTTGCCCGCGGTTCGCCTACCCGACCTTCTATCGAAGCCATTAAGGCAGTGCTCTCGCCGCATACAAATGCGCCGCCGCCCCGGACTACGCTTAGGTTGAGCCCCTTTCCGGAACCAAAAATATTGCTGCCAAGGAAGCCCGCCGCTTCTGCATCACAAATAGCTTTCTCCACATGCTTAAGCGCCAGCCCATACTCGTCACGGATATATAAATAGCCCTCGTTTGCCCCAATAGCCAATGCGCAAATTGCCATGCCTTCTAAAACAGTATGCGGGTCCCCTTCTAAAATAGAGCGGTCCATAAATGCGCCGGGGTCCCCTTCGTCACCGTTACAGACTACATATTTGGGGTAATTATCATACCCGGCGGCTGTCCGCCATTTACGCCCCGTTGGGAACCCGGCGCCCCCGCGGCCGCGTAGCCCAGAGGCCTCGACTTCCGCAATAATATCATTAGGGGGCATATTAATTGCTTTTTTTAGTGCGTCATAACCGCCCCGGGCTAAATAATCATCCAAGCTGCAGGGGTCAATTTCCCCAATATTACGCAGCGCAACTTTAACCTGCGGCGCATAAAACGGGTTTTCTTTTTGGGTCAAAACCGCCTTGCCTTTATCCCTGTACAAAAGCGCCTCAACCGGTTCATCCCCTAATTGCGCTATTATTGCTTTGGCGTCTTTTGGTTTTACTTTATAATATGATATGCCGCCAGGCATTATTTTCACAATGGGCCCATTCTCACAAAAACCATTGCACCCTGTTTTTTTTATTTGTTTTAAAACTTCAGCGTTTGCGCCTTGGCTATTAATTTCATTTTGCAAAGCTTCAACAACGGATAAGCTGCCGCTTGCTATACATCCGGTCCCGCAACAAACTAAGATAGTATAATTCATGGGCGCGCTTCCCCCCTCAATGCATCAAATATTTCCGGGAGCCTGTCTGTTGTTACTTTTCCGTAATATTCATCATCAACAACCATCACAGGCGCAAGGGCACATGACCCAAGGCAGTTTACTAATTCAAGCGAAAATTCGCCGTCCCCGGTAACTTCATCAGCCGAGATGCCCAACACCCGCTCAATGCCGCTCACAAGGTTAACCGCGCCCCTAATATGGCAAGCGGTACCATCGCAGACTTTTATTATATGCCTGCCTTTTGGTTTTAGGCTAAGTGATTTATAAAATGTCGCCATGGAATATAAACCGGAAATATGGCAACCCAAATAATCGGCCAGCGCCTCCAAGCCTTTGCGCGGGATATAGTTAAAGTGCCTTTGCATATCTTGCATAATAGCCAGGGCGTGCCTTTGGTCTTTTGGGTATTTTAAAAGCAAGGGGGTAATATCTTCATAAGTAATGTTTTGTTCTGGCATTATCCGCATCCTTCCTAAAATCATTAGGGCAATTTATAATTTTGAAAAATTCTATCATCCGCCGGCAACCAGCGGAAAAACCGAGACTATATCCGAATCCTTAAGTGCTGAATCCAAGCCGCCCATATGGAGCACGTTCCTGCCGTTAACAAGGATTATTGCATCTTCGCCAATCCCCTGGCCATCCGGCGTATATAGTTTTTCACGCATACGGGTACCATAATTATCGCTAAGTAAATTAAACAACGCCCGGATATCGGGCGTTGCAGAAATATCTATCTCCTTGCACTTAGTGATATCCCTATAAGTTGCAAAAAATTTTATTTTCATAATTTAATGCCAAGCGCCTCAACTTTATCAGGGGTCGGCACACCTTCATTATCCCAGCCGCGCAGTTCGTAGTATTCGCTTAACATTTCATAAAGCTCGGATACCCTGCCCTCCGCTGCGCCCTCCGGAAGCTTCTCACGCAGGAGCCTAGGCGGCAATGTGTCTTTTTCAACCCCGGCGGCTATATTAAAATGTTTTTCCAAGTTCCAAATGCGTTCGCCTTTTAACAATATCTCTTCATCTGATTCGTTTGAGCCGATTGCTTCACGGTATTGTGACGCGATTTCCGGAAGGCCGAGCCCAAATGTTGTAAACAAACAAATCCCTAAAGAGTCAATTAGCGCCGTAAGGTCTTGGAATAATTTTAATAGGCCGGCTTTGCCTTCTGTTACCAATGGGTCAACCTTAAATGGCACGCCTAAAACTTCCGGGGAGATTACATAACCACGGACATGGCAGCCGCCACGGTTAGAAGTAGCATATTCAAGGCCTATGCCTTGGATAGCGCGGGCATCATAGGCAGGCATCTCTTGTTTCTTAACGCTCATGGATAATTCAGGGTGGCCATATTTTTCAGCCAAACGGTAAGAGCCTAATGCTAAAATTTTACCAAACCCTTCGTTTTTGCCAACGGCCTCTGTTAAATCCACAATAGCTTGCGGGTCGCCAAACTTAAGTTTAAAACCAATATCCGATTCCGGTATAGCCCCCATCTCAGAAAGCTCCATTGCACAGGCAATTGTTGAACCTAATGTTATTGGGTCCATCCCGTATTCGTTACAAAGGAAATTCGCTTTACAAATAGCCGCCAAATCAGAAACGCCGCAGTCTGCGCCATAAGCCCAAGCCGCTTCATACTCCGGCCCCTCGCCCGAGCTCTTAAACGGCCCATCTGGTACCCGGGTAACACGTGCACAGCTTATAGAGCAGCCAAAGCAGCCTTTATTTTTAACCAAATATTTTTCCGCAAGGGATTCGCCGCCGATTGCGGCCGCATCCGGAAAATACGCGCCGTCGCGCCAGTTGCTGACCGGCAAGCCGCCCGATTCATTTATAATATTTACTAAAACATTTGAGCCGTATGCCGGCAGGCCGGCCCCGCCAACCGGGTGGGCTTTTAGTTTCGCACGGGCGTCTACAATGGCATCCATAAATTTCTCCGGCCGGGCCACATTAACCGAACCGGTCCCGCGGACTGCCAAAGCTTTAAGTTTTTTAGAACCCATAACCGCGCCTAAGCCGCCACGGCCGGCCGCACGGTGCTTATCGTTTATGATACCGCTAAATAAACAGCCATTTTCACCGGTAGGGCCAATACATGAAACTTTAAACGACTCGCCACATTCCCCGTTAAGCATGTCGGTAGCCTCATTAACTGTCTTGCCCCATAAATTATTTGCGTCGCGGATTTCAACAATATCATCATTTATATATAAGTACACTGGGCTATCGCTGGAATTTTCAAAAATAATGCCGTCATATCCGGCATATTTTAATTCCGGGCCAAAATAGCCACCCGAATTAGCGGCACCAATTGTCCCGGTTAACGGGGCTTTTGCCACAACTTCATATCTGCCGGCAGAAGCGGCACCGGTCCCGGTTAATGGCCCAGACATAAAAATAAGTTTGTTTTCCGGTGATAATGGTTCTACCTTTGGGTCTACCTCATCACAGAAATATTTTGTGCCAAGGCCACGCCCGCCAACATAATCACGGGCATCTTTAAGATTAAGTGGCTCTTTTTTTATAGTTTTCGCAGCTAAATCAACACGAAGGATCGTACCTACCCAACCATTCATTCTGTAACCACCTCTCCAAATACGTCTTTAAAGCGTTCGGCAACTGCCTTTTTGCGGCCGGGGCTTTCCGCCGGGTCAATAAACTGGATTGCATTGCTTGGGCAATACTTAGCACATTTTGGGTCGCCGCCGCATAAATCACATTTAAACATTTTTTTTGTTATCGGGGAAAAACTAATATTCCCTAATGGGCATGCACTCATACACATTTTGCAAACGATACATTTGTCGGGGTCCATAACAAACGCGCCATTCCCGTCTTGGGAAATTGCGCCCACCGGGCAGACCTTCATACAAGCCGCTTCCTCACATTGCATACACATAACCGGCACCGAAGTCATAGCCGCCTCATAATTTATTACGGTAACTGCCGAAAGGCGTGGGTTAAATGTGTTATGATGCCCAAAAGAACACATCAGTTCACAGGTACGGCATGAAACACATTTTTCAGGGTTAACAATCAATTGCTTGCTCAATGGCCTTCCTCCTAATATTTTTTGGACACAAAAAACCGCAGAAAGAAAAACCTCCTGCGGACCCCTTTGCTAAACACGGCAGGCTATGCAGTCCCCCACATAACCCATTGGCCATATTATGCATTTTGTACAATATGGCTCGGAGTACCCGTTTGTGCCTATAATAATTTTATCATAAAACGGGTTTAAGTAAAAGCAATTTTTAAAATTTATGCAACAAATACCCATTGGCCCCCATAGCCTTCCATGTAGATATTTCCGCTTTGGTAGGCATAGGCATATGCCGCACCGACAGCCCCGCTTGATTCGTCCACATCCAACCGGTATACATAGCATTCTTCGCCTTCAATATACGCCAGGTCAACAAGCGCCATATTATAATTATCGCTACCCCCTGGGATATTGCCGTTATTCAGCATAGTATAGAATGTCAATTCGGCGGCTTCAATTGTGCTTAAATATTCACCCGGGTCCCCCTGCATTGTATATTCTTCTGAATATGTCAAATTTGGCCCAAGGTCTAATCCATTCCAAGCAGGCACCCCGCCATTGGGTTCGTATAGGGCGCTGTAAAGATAGACGGTACGCGTAGCCCCGTCCCACTCAACCCTAAAACCTAGGGTTTCAGCGATAAAAGCCAAAGGCACCAAAGTGCGGTTATTAAGGATAACCGGCGGCGAATCAATTGTAATTGTTTCTTCCTCAACCCAGCCTGTGTTAATATCCTCTGTCATCTTACGGACTGTTGTGTTATTGATCTGCATTACCATCTTGCCGCTTTGGGATGGAAAAATCACAGTTACTTCCCGTGTTTTACTGTCCCATTCAACTTGGCACCCTACCGCTTCGGACACTGCCGCTACCGGCAGCATCGTACGGTTGTTAATAATAGTTGGGGGCACATCTGTATATAAAGCATCCCCATCAATAAAAATATCAATTTGACCGGCCGCAAGCACCGTTGCGCCGTTTGCCATAACAATAGCGGCTATTAGCCCCAAAAAATATTTGTGTAGTTTCATTTTTTAACCCCTCCCCACATATAAAAAA
>JAITVM010000309.1 GCA_031285815.1 Clostridiales bacterium
ATATTTAATTCTGTCACAAAAATCATCTATATCACAAAATATTTTTATTGATAAATTTTGCATAAAACCCCAGACCTTTATTTTTTGTCTGATAACTTACTTTAAGGCTTTTGAGTTTTTTTGTATCTTTTCATTCTCTCGAACTTAGGTTATGAATCATCCGCAGAAAATTATAAAATCCGAACCATAAGCCAGGTGTGAAAATAATTGGCGGTTGGTCCGGATTTTTATTTATTACTTCATAAACTTAACCATAATTGCCTTTTGTACATGGAGCCGGTTTTCCGCTTCGTCAAAAATTTCTATAGCATGCTTTTCAAACGACTCTTCAGATATTTCCTCCCCCTTATGCGCCGGGAGGCAATGTTGTACAATACACCCAGGCTTAGCCAAAGCCAAAAGCTTTTCGTCAACCAAATAGCCGCTAAAATCATTTAGCCTTTTCTTCTGCTCTAATTCCTGCCCCATCGATGTCCAAACATCTGTTATAACAACATCTGCATTTTTGGCAGCTTCTTCAGGTTTCCTAACAATTTTAAAATTAGTTTTACCTTTAGCAAAATCTAAAACGGCCGGGTGTGGCTCATAACCTTCTGGGCAAGATAAAACAAATTCCATGCCCAGTTTCAAAGCGGCAACAGCGTAAGAATTGCAAACATTATTCCCGTCGCCGATGAACGCGGCTTTAAGCCCTTTTAAATCACCTTTGTATTCTTTCACTGTCATAAGGTCCGCCATAATCTGGCATGGGTGCGCCTCGTTAGTCAGCCCGTTTATTACCGGTATATCAGCATATTCCGCTAACAGCTCGACCTTAGACTGCTCAAACGACCGGATCATAATACCATCTACATACCTGGCCAAAACGCGGGCAGTGTCTTGTATAGATTCGCCCCGGCCCAACTGCATATCATTAGACGATAAAAACATCGGGTAGCCGCCTAACTGGTACATGCCTACTTCAAAAGAAACCCTGGTCCGGGTAGAGGATTTTTCAAAAATTAACCCAAGGGTTTTCCCTTCCAACAAATGATGCTTTATGCCTTTTTTATTTTGCGATTTTAGTTCTATGCCTAAATCTATAATTTCATTAAGCTCTTCCGCATTAAAGTCTAAAATTTTAAGAAAATCTTTTTTCATTTATCTCGGCCTCCAATAGCTTGCTTGAAATAAAATACTAGTGAATCAATTTTACGCATGCATCCCCAATACTTTTTTAAGGATACCTAAACCTTTATCAATTTCTTCATATGATATAACAAGAGGGGGCAAAAACCTCAAAACATTTGACCCGGCTGACAATATAGCCAGGCCATTTTCCAGGCAGGCGCCAATAATTTCTTTTGGGGCTATACCGTCTATTTCTATACCTATCATAAGGCCCTTGCCCCTAATATCCTTAACCAATGGCGAATTAAAGGATTTTACTTCCTCTTTAATATATCTGCCTTTTTCGGTTACAGATTTCAAAAAAGCATCATTGCAAACCCTATCCAATACTACAACAGCGCCGGCCGTACAAACCGGGTTCCCCCCAAAAGTTGTACCATGCTGGCCCGGCTGTAAAATATCTTCAAGCTTTTCGTTACATAAAAACGCCCCGATAGGCAGGCCTGCCCCAAGGCCTTTGGCAACAGAGATTATATCAGGCTTAACAGAAAAATGTTCAAAGCAAAAATTTTTGCCTGTACGCCCTACCCCGGTCTGGACCTCGTCAAAAATAACTAATATATCGTTGCTTACGCAATAACTGGCAACTTTTTGGACATACCCTATATCTAAAGGGCAAACGCCGCCTTCGCCTTGTACCCCTTCAAGTATCACCGCACAAACAGAATTATCAGCTTTAGAAATAAAATCCTCAAAATTATCCGCTTCGGCATAAACAAAGCCTTCTGTAAACGGGAAGAAATAATTATGAAACTTCTCTTGCCCCGTAGCCTTCAGGGTTGTAATTGTCCTGCCATGAAAGGAGCCCTTGAGGGTTATAATATCCGCCCTGTTTCCGCCATATTTATCAAAGGAGTATTTTCTTGCCAGTTTAATTGCCCCTTCGTTGGCTTCGGCGCCGGAATTGCAGAAGAAAGCTTTTTTCATGCCCGCCGCTTCTGTTAGTTTTTCCGCCAATATAATTTGCGGCGCTGTATAATACAAATTAGAGATGTGCTGCAATTTTTCAGCCTGCCCCGTGATTGCCGCAAGCCATGCCTTATCCCCGTAGCCCAGGGAATTAACCCCGATGCCGGATGTAAAATCGATATAGGGTTTGCCATCTTTATCATATAAGGTACTTCCAAGCCCGCTATCAAACAACACATCGTGCCGTGCATAAGTATCCATTATATATTTTTTATCTTTATCCACAATGCGCCACCTTTCTAACCTTTTATTATCATCGTCCCAACGCCTTCATCGGATAGCATCTCTATCAATATAGAATGCAGTACCCGCCCGTCAATTATATGTGCCCTATTAACATTATTCGAAACCGCGTCATAACAGCAGTCCACTTTTGGGATCATGCCCCCGGAGATTACGCCGCTACTTTTAAGCCCTTCTATCTCAGATAGCTTGACAACAGATATTAAAGAATTATCGTCTTTGTAATCGCCCATAACCCCTTTTACATCTGTCAATAGGATAAGTTTTTCCGCATTAAGCGCAATTGCTATTTTGCTGGCCGCCAAATCCGCATTAACATTCATGGGGCTCCCTGCCCTGTTTTTTGCCACGGTGGAGATAACCGGTATATACCCCTTCTCGATAACGTCGTTTAAAATACTTACATCAACATCGTCGATTTCGCCAACAAAACCATAGTCAATGCCCGCTTTAGATATTTTTTCGGCACAAAGCATATTCCCATCCAAACCACATAGCCCAACAGCCTTCCCGCCTTCGCGGCTTATGTAGCTAACCAGGTCTTTATTGACTTTCCCACACAAAACCATCTGTACAATATCCATTGTTTCGCTATCGGTATACCTTAACCCGTTTATAAATTTGGGCTCTTTGCCAGTTTTCGAAAGCATCTCAGAAATTTCAGGGCCACCGCCATGGATCAAAACAACATTTACCCCAATCAGCGACAGCATAACAATATCCCGTATAACTGCTTCTTTCAAAAAACCGCTTATCATAGCATTACCGCCATATTTAATAACGACCGTTTTTTTATGGTATTCTTTTATATAAGGCAGCGCTTTTATTAGTGTGTTAGCCCTGTCATTAACCTGCATATGTTACCCCTCCATAAAGCATATTAATCAAGTCCGGTATGAGCCATTTATTTTGACATAATCATAAGTAAGGTCACAACCATAAGCAAAAGCACGGCCAGCCCCGCTGCCCATATCTACAACAATTGTAATTTCATCGGCATCCAGCACAGCCAGGGCATACTCTTCATCAAAATCTACAGATGCGCCATTTTTACAAACATCTACCCTGCCGTTTTTAGAAACGAAACTAGCACCTACTTTAGTTTCATCAAACATAACGCCACTATACCCAAGCGCACATAAAATCCGGCCCCAGTTTGCATCCTTCCCAAACATAGCAGCTTTAACCAGGTTTGACATAATTACTGATTTGGATAATATTTTAGCGCTTTCTGTATCCACAGCGCCGGTTAACTCGCAAATAATTAATTTAGTTGCGCCCTCGCCATCCTTTGCAACCATTTTGGATATGCCGGACATTATAAGCATTAACGCCTCGTAAAACAATTTGTACCCTTCATTTTCAGCCTCAATAATATTGTTCCCGGAAAGCCCGCTGGCCATAATAACAGCCATATCGTTTGTACTTGTATCCCCGTCTACACTAACCCTGTTTAAAGAATTTTCTACCGCATCCCTAAACGCTTTTTCTAAAAGCGGTTTTGATATATTTATATCCGTGGTTACAAAAGACAGGAGTGTAGCCATATTTGGGTTAATCATACCCGAGCCCTTTGCTATGGCTGAAATTATTATTTCCTTCCCATCCAATTCAAACTTAATAGCCAGCTCTTTTTTACATGTATCGGTAGTCATTATGGCTTCCGCAACATCCCTGCCGCCCTCTTTTGATAAAGAGCTTGCTAATAGCGGTATACCCGACTCTATCGCGCCGATATTAAGCGGCTGGCCAATAACGCCTGTGGAGGCTACAATAACATCGCTTGCATTAATATTAAGCTCTTTTGCAACAGCCGTACACATTTTAACTGCTTTCTCAAACCCGTCCGCGTTACATGTATTCGCATTGCCGCTGTTTACGATAACGGCTTTGGCCATATTGTTTTCCAAATGTTTTTGCGTAACGGCTATTGGTGCACCTTTAACAACGTTTGTTGTGTAAAGGGCGGCGGAAATGCACCCCTCTTTACAATAAATAAGCCCCAAGTCTTTTTTTGTTTTATTCATCCGTAGCCCACAATAAACCCCGGATGCCAAAAATCCTTTAGGAGAAGTTATCGAACCATTAAAAAATTCCAAAATATCAAACCCTTTCTATTTTTTAAAACGCAGGCGGAAGAAGCTCAAGCCCCGCCTTTTCGTCAAACCCAAGGCATATGTTCATATTCTGTATAGCCTGGCCTGCCGCCCCTTTTATCATATTATCTATCGCAGAAACCACAATTATCCGGTTTGTGTGTTCATCAACATGAAGAGAAATATCACAAAAATTTGAATGCGTTATATTAGAAATATTTGCGGCCCCGCCTAGCGGCAACACCCGCACAAAAAACTCATCTTTATAAAAATCAGTATATAAATTATATATTTGGCTTAAGCTATAGTTTTTTATATTATCACAATATATTGTAGATAAAATACCGCGGTTGACAGGCAAAAGATGCGGCACAAACGTAACCCTAACCTCACCGCTATACATATAAGAAAGTGTTTCCTCTATCTCTGGCGTATGCCTATGCATTGCCAATTTATATGGAGCAAAGGCTTCGTTGCAATTTGTGAAATGCGTTGTTTGGGTAACCGCCCTGCCCGCCCCTGTTACCCCGGATTTGCAGTCGGCAATTATACTTGCCCCGATTATTTTATTTTTAAGTAGCGGATACAGGCCAAGCGCTATTGATGTAGGGTAGCAGCCGGGGTTCCCAATAATTTTTGCCCCCCTTATTTTTTCACGGTTTAATTCCGTAAGCCCGTAAACAGAATACTCATGCAGGCTTTTTTCAGCAAAATCATTGCCATACCATTTTTTATATCCGGCCTCATCATTAAGACGGAAATCCGCACCCAGATCTATAAATATTTTACCCTTGCACTGTTGCGCTACCGCTTCGCTAAGGCCATGTGGCAAAGCCGCAAAAACTACATCGGCTGATTCTATAGCTTCATCTTGTGAAACTAATTTATAATTATTAATGTTGCCTAAGTTTTTATAAACCGAGCTTAATTCTTGCCCCTCAAAACTAACGGATGATAATTTATAAATATTAATTCGCGGGTGTGAATATAATAAGCGGAACAGTTCCACGCCGGCATATCCAGCCGCCCCTAAAATAGATACTTTCTTTTTGTCCATAGCTTTCCCTTTCGTTCATTGCAATATTAAAAACTATATTATATAATAAAATTTTTTAGAATGAAAGTCAATATACTTTTTGAATATTTATTCATCATTAAGAATATTTTTTCATGTCTGGCCGGCCCATTCTTAAAAAAATAAAAGGCCGCTATAAGCCGCCCCTTATTATAATTTCGGATTACTCTTTTGATTCCATTGAGCCGAAACAAACCTTCCCTTCTTCACTATCGTCATAAGAATACATTTCACCAAGTTCTACATATGAAACAATCCCCCATTCGAAGGCTGTTTTTAAAATTTCAGAATAATAGCCCGCTAAAGTTGTTATATGATATGGGGCTACATAAAGAAGCACTAAAAAAGAAAATATAAAACCCAACGGTACTAACCCAAAATAACTAAATAATATTGTTAATGAAAAAACCAAGGCATACCAGCCAACAAAGCTTAAGTGCATAAAAACTATTTGCCCGGTATAACCCTTTGCAATCCGGATGGATACTTCTATTGCTTTCATTGCGCCGGCTTTCGGGAATTCGGTGAGGATATGCCTTACAAAACTAATTGAGGTCATTTTTGAAATTAACCTTATGTAGGTTACTATTACAGCTGTGATTAAAATTAATACAAAAAACAAATTCCCTAAAGAGGCTTGGATGAAATGTAAATTTACCCGGCTATTGCCCCCAACCCCAACTATAAACCGCCTGAATGCAATAATAAAAGTAATGCCCAGCGCATAAACCAAGCACCACCTAACGGCTAACATTTTAGCAAAAAACATGCTGGATGCTTTTTTAAATATATTCTCAAACAGGCAGCCGATTAATCTGGATGGCCCCGCATCTTCGCCACGGTAAACGTAAATAAAAATACCAAAGCATGGCACCAAAAATGCATCCATAATATAAGCTATTACTGTAGAAAATACTGTGAACTTAAGAATTTCAGATAAACTTAAAAACTGTTTTAAATTGTTAGGGATATATGCACCAAGCTTCTTTAAAACAAAACTATAAATTAAAAATACAAAAAATGTAACCAGTAAAGCACAAGCTACCGATGGCCATTGCCATATTAAATTTTCCCTGGCTTTCTTCTTTATCTGGCGCCTTATAGACATAATTTCTGCCCCCTATTTTAATAATCCCTTACTCGTATTCACCGAGCTCTTCATAAGAAATTATGCCGTTATCTAAGGATGCATATAATATTTCTGTATAATAGCCAGCTGATGTAGCCATTAAATGTGGTACAAAAGAAAATATTATGATAAATGTTGCTATAATAATCAGAAACATCCCCAAAACAATCCCCAAATGCCCTAAACACAATGCAATTAATGCCGGAAGTAATATCAATATACTCTTAATGTTAAACCATAAGCCTTTTAAAAATATCATTATTCTATATCCTTTTGTCAATTTCACTGATAGTTTGATTGCACTTATTGCCTTAATATTTGTAAATTCTATTAATAGATAATGAGTAAAGCTATAACTATTACTTTTAAGTATTAAAAACGCCATGGCCGGGATATATAATAACCACCAAAGCGCTTTACTTTCTGGTGTGTTTAATAGCGATGAAGTTGCCACTTCAACAACAACTACAGCTGGTATACAGCTTAAAAACAAGAGAAAACAATAAATCAACAGTGCAAAAGTTTTCCTTAAAATATTTTTACCTAAGCTATTAATATATGCATATAAGCTGATATCTTGGTTACGGTAAATATAAATAAAAAAAATATTAAGATGAACCTGTAACCATAATATAGCTAATGCTATTAACAATAAAAAAAGCATGCCCCACAAAGATTGTGTATTACCTGTATTACCAATTACTCCAGCAGCAACATTATACACACCACCCAGTATTATTAAAAACACCATTAAGCATATAGCCGCCGTACGCTGCCCCCTCAGCCTTTCTTTGGCGGTACTCATAACTTGTTTTAATGACACAATTGTTAATATTTTCATCACCCCTTCAAGTATGTATCGTGAAATTTATGAAAAGTATT
>JAITVM010000010.1 GCA_031285815.1 Clostridiales bacterium
CAAACGCTAAGGGGTACGCATGAAAAGGGTCCGTAAGGAAATTCAGCGAAACAAACAGCCCAACAAGCAAAACTACATAAACAGTGTCCAACATCAGCCACATTTTCATATCCAGAAGCTCTGAAATGCTTATGAAACGCTTAAGGCCAAACTGCCAAACGATGAACCAAATCAGCGTAACCGGCAATAGAAGCGCCGTATGCGTTATACTCGAATACAGTTCGTCCACCCGCTCCGGCAGCATTAAAAATATCTGGTAGCCAATATCCTTATTCAAAAAATTCACCGCCGCGATTAGCGGATAAAAAATAAACACAACTGACAGCTTTACCGTAAAACTGCCCTTATAAAAAACAGTTATATAGAAGATGAAAAATGAAAACATCAGCGTATAGTTTTCAATGTCATTAAGGTAGATGACAATGTTGGCAATCCAATAGCAAAGCAAAAGTGCCATCAAGCGCATAACAATGTGGCTGCGTACCGGCAAAAAAGTGCTTATAATTTTGTAAACAAAGTAGGCGTTTACACCACTGATAACATAGTAAAGTATATCAAAAAAAGCAATCACAGCTTATCACCCCAATACTCGGCCAGCCGCTCCATAACCAGCTTGCGCTTCGGCTGGCTGACGGGGATTACCGCGCCGCATGTCAGCTCAACCTCCAGCTTCCCCACGCGTTTCACGTAAAGCAGGCTTATCAGGTAACTGGTGTGGCAGCGGACAAAAACCGACGGCGGCAATTCGGTTTCAAGCTCCTTCATCTTCCTGTTGGTTACGATATTTTTGTCCTCGGTATGCACCATCAAATTACGGCCAAACGTTTCGATGTATTGAAGGCTGTTCAGAAACACTTTATATTTTCCCGTATCGTTAGTGACAAGGATGAACGCTTGCCCCTCTTGGCGGTAACCCTGGACCCACCGGTCTAATTCCTCTTTCAGCCGCACATACCGTATAGGCTTAATAATAAAATTAGTGGCCTGATACTTGTAGCCTTCCAAAGCGTACCCCGCGGCTGATGTCAAGAAAATAATACTTACCTTGGAATCCTTTCCCCTTATAGCTTTGGCGGTTTTTAAGCCGTTTACATGCTCCATTTTTATATCCAAAAATATCAAATCAATATCCGTCCGGTAGTTTTCCAGCAATTCACTGCCGTCCGAATAAGCCGACACTTTTATACCTACCCCGGATTCGCCAGCGTAATCCGTTATCAACTTTTTAAGCCCCAGGCGAAACGGTTCTTCGTCGTCGCATATGGCGATATGATACAACAACAGCACCTCCTAACCCTTATATACTAACACCACAGCTTCCTAAAATCAAACAGGGCCCCGCCCATCAAGCCCTACGGAGCTTACAAATAAAAAAGCCCTTTGCAATAATATTTTGCACAAAGGGCAAATTTTTAATTATATTTTTTTACAAAAGGCGTTAATTAACTGTGGGCTAACTGGGCGGCTTCCTTTAATTTTTCAATTATCGGCAAATGCTGCGGGCAAACTTTCTCGCAGGCACCGCATTCAATGCAATTTGTTTTGCCCCCGCCCTCCAGCGCTTCATAATTCCTTTTAAATTTCTCCATATCAAACACAGAATTATTATACCTATTAAAAATTTCTGGTATAGCAACCTTAGACGGGCAAGGCAAACAATATTCACATCCGGTACACCCTACTAATATTTTGCTTTTATAGGCCGCCCTAACACTGTCTAATAGTTCAATGTCCCCCTTAGATAAGGAGCAGGGGGCTGTATCTGCAAAAATACGGATATTATCTTTTAATTGCCCCATATCGCTGACGCCGCTAAGTACTACCGCTACCTCTTTAAAATCGGAGGCGAACCTAAAAGCCCATTCCACCGGCGAACGCTTTACTTTATAATCATTATATAATTGTAAAGCCTCATCCGGAATATTTTTGGCGAGCATCCCGCCTTTAACAGGCTCCATGATTACTACCGGGATATTTTTGGCGCCCGCATATTTAAGCCCCTCTATCCCTGCCTGATACTCGTTATCTAAAATGTTTAATTGTATCTGGCACATTTCCCAATCATAAAAATCTACTATGTTTTTAAAAACATCTAATTCATCATGGAATGAAAAACCAATATGCTTAATTTTGCCTTCTGCTTTAGCCTTCTCAAGTTCGCCAAGAATATTGATTTTTTTTAATTTTTCTAAATGGTTTCTGTTCAAAGCGTGGACAAGATAGAAATCAATATAACCTGTCCCGAGGCGTTTTATAGATTCATCTAATAAGCGCATAACATCGCCCTCAGACCTTACGCTCCAAGTTGGAAGTTTTGTCGCCACATAAACTTTTTCCCTTAAGCCGCCTTTTAAAGCTTTGCCCAAAATAACCTCGCTATTCCCGTCGTGATAAACATAAGCTGTGTCAAAATAATTAACGCCGCTATCTACCGCATGCCTAATCATTTTAATTGCTTCCGCTTCATCTACCTTACCATTTTCCAGGCTTGGCAAACGCATAGCCCCAAACCCAAACGCTGATACTTTATACCCCAAGCTACCAAAGCTTCTGTACTCCATAACGAAAGTTCCCCTCATCTTTATCAAATTTACTTATCAGAGACTATACCGATTGCAAAAAATTATTGATTTCATTAACCAATACATCAACTTCTATACCGTGTACCATGCTAGCTTCTTCTAAAGTCTCGCCTGATGATGATGGGCAGCCTACGCAGTGCATGCCGGCGTTCATTAAAACAAGCGCCGTACCTTTGTTAAGCTGTAAAACTTCTGCAATAGTCATATCTTTATTTACCACAATAAAACCCCTTTCTATAAGCCAAAATCTTCTGCCTTAAAAATATGAAAATCAGGGAAATACCTAAAAACTACTTTCCCCAATATCTTTCCTTCTTCAACATATTTATTCTCCCAATACCTTGAATCTTTAGAATAATTTCTGTTGTCGCCTAACATAAAATATTTATCCTGCGGGACAAAATATGGGCCCATATCCTCTTCGCGCGCCGCCTCTTTTAAATAATCATCCTCCAGCGGCACTTCCGCATCATTAATATATACCTTGCCACCCTTTATCT
>JAITVM010000053.1 GCA_031285815.1 Clostridiales bacterium
ATTCACAACGTGCCCTTCAAAGCCTTGGCATTGATAATATTGAAGGGTTTAGGGCTAAGGTTTTTGAGGCTTTGGATTATAAAAAATTTGACCTAATCCTTACTATGACATGGGCCCAAAAAGAAAGCTTATCACAGATAACCGGCAATGAGGGCGGTAAAATTTTTGCACTCTATGAGTTTGTTTGTAACGAAGATAAAGATATTGTTGACCCATTTGGGCAAGGCTATGGCGTATATGAAGCCTGCGCTAACGAAATTTATGCTATTGTTTTAGGTTTGATTGATAAAATTTCTTTGCCCCAATAGGCAATGGCAAAGCTTAGCTACAATATTATTTATTATTGGAGGATATTTTGAAATGGATACACTACACATTATCGACCACCCGCTCATAACCCACAAAATTTCCATGCTCAGGAATAAAGATACGGGGAGCAAGGAATTTAGGGAGCTTGTGCAAGAGGTAGCAACCCTTATATGCTATGAAGCTACCAGGGACATACCACTTTCAGATACAACAGTTGATACACCTTTAGGGGAGACGGCTGTGAAAATGATAACAGACAGAAGTTTTGGCATAGTACCGATTTTGCGGGCCGGCATAGGGATGGTTGACGGTATGCTGAGGCTAATGCCTACCGCAAAAGTTGGGCATATTGGTTTGTATAGGGACCCGGAAACACTTAAGCCGGTTGAATACTATTGTAAACTTCCTGTAGATGCACCAAGCCGTGAGATTTTTATAGTGGACCCTATGCTGGCTACGGGCGGGACAGCGTCATCTGCAATTACTTTTCTAAAAGAATACGGCGTTAAGAACATAAAACTTTTATGCTTAATATCGGCACCGGAAGGTGTGAAAAAGATTCAAGAAGACCACCCTGAGGTACACATATACACAGCGGCCCACGATGAATGCTTAAACAGCCACGGATACATATTGCCGGGCCTTGGAGATGCGGGGGATAGGCTTTTCGGCACTAAATAAACTATTATAGGGTTGGGCCCGTTTGGGCTTAGCCAATAATTTTAACTGCATTTTATAATTCTTGTAAACCTAAAGATAAAATTTGGGCCAAAGAAAAGTTAATTTGCTATGTGTGCAGTAAAAGGAGGTTTTTTATTTGGAACACGATTGGATTTTATATATCGCGGTTTTTGCCACAGCTTTTGGGTTATCGCTGTTTGCAACCCCTTATGCCAAAACAATTTCAATTAAACTAAATGCAATAGATTACCCTAAGAAACGTGGCATGCATAAGGACCCAATCCCGCGTATGGGCGGTGTCGCAATTATTTTTGGCTTTATGCTTTCCATGCTTGTAATTATGCCGTTTATGGAAAAATTGAGGTCAAAAGAAATGCTTGGCTTTATTATTGGGGCAGTTATAATTGCTATTTTGGGCATGCTTGACGATATAAAAAACCTGTCCCCTAAGAAAAAATTATGTGTCCAAATAATTGCTGCAATGGTTGTAATATTTTCTGGGACTAAGATAGAAATGGTTCACTGGCCGTTTCCGATACCTTTGGAATTTTTAAGCGGTCCTATAACATTAGCTTGGATAATAGGCGTAACTAACGCCGTTAATTTAATTGATGGCCTGGATGGCCTTGCTGCCGGCGTCTCAAGTATCGGTGCATTATGTTTGATGATATTATGTATTATGACAGGTAGCGAATTGGCAGTAATATTAACCGCGGGCCTTGCCGGTTCATGCCTTGGGTTTTTGCCCCGTAATTTTAACCCGGCCGAGGTTATTATGGGCGATACCGGCTCAACCTTCTTGGGCTTTGTACTTGCGGTTACTTCAATAATCGGTGTATTTAAAACCTATACGGTCCTTGCTGTGCTTTTATGCACGCTGGCTTTGGCTTTACCTATTTTCGATACGCTTTTTGCAATGATACGCCGGCTTGTTAATGGGAAACCAATTATGCAGGCAGACAGGGGCCATATACACCATAGGCTGATAGATTCTGGTTTGTCACAAATACAGGCTGTTTTTATAATTTATGGTATTTCGATTACTTGTGCGGTAGCATCAATTGTTATTGCTATGCGGGATACGGTAGCAACTTTTGTAACAGTAGTTATTATTATGGTTTTTTCGCTTATGTTTTTTGTATACAGAAAAAGGACGGTAAAACATTAACCTAGCCAATTTAACCCTTCATTGCACTTGTCAAAGCGCCTATATCAAACATCTACCCTAATATTAAATCTATAACCCCCGGTTAAGTGAAATTTCGAAGCCGGGCTTTTTTTTTGCAAACCCCCATACGGAATACGAAAAATAGAATAAATTAACTTTAAATTCATTTTGGCATTAACATAAACTGACAAACAATTATAGCTTGATTTATTATAATGTGCTTATGGAGGGGTGATAGTGGAAAAGGCTATGATTAAATTAAGCCTGCCGTTGAAAAATACCATTACGCTTGGAAAAAAGGAAATAATATATTTTTCTATGGGTATCATAGGTTTTTTTTTAGGTAGGGTTTGGCTGTTTAACTTTTTTAACCCTATAGCAATTGGGTATTTGACAGTTTTCCTATTTGGGAATTTTAAATTTTTGTTTTATTCGGCATTAGTAGCATTGGGGCTTTATTCTTCAGGTTCAGCCGATTTCCCTAAATATGCAATATGTATATCGGTAATGTGCATTATTAATTTTTTTTTAAAAAAAAGGCCTATAGTAGTTTCGGCGATGATTGGCGGTTTATCCTTAAGTTTAGCAGGGGCCGTAATTGGTTACTTAAATAATACAGGTTTATATTTTTTATTGGCCCCTTTATTGGAAGGCCTGTTTACATTTTGCATAGCCCTTGTTTTAAAAAAGGGCGCCAATGTATTGGAAGGGAACGTGAAGAAACGCCTGCTTGCAGGTGAAGAAATTATTAGTACATGCATAATTTTAGGTGGGGTAATTGCTGGTGCGTCAGGCGTATACATTTTTGATTTGTCATTCCGTGATTTTTTTAGCACATTACTCATATTAGTAACTGCTTACCGGGGCGGGGTTGGTTTAGGTGCGCTTTCCGGTATATTAGTTGGCCTCATGCTTAACCTTACGCGCAATGGCGGTACTGAAATTATTTCAATATTAGCGGTTTCTGGGATGGTAAGCGGCATATATTATAACAAGAATAAACTGGCAACAGGTTTTTTATTTGTAACCAGCCGGATGATTATGACTTATTACATAGATAAGGCCCTTTTGGGTGCAGAGCTTGGTTTTTCTGTGGCTTCCGCCACAATTTGCTTTTTGGCTGTCAAAGATAAATTCTATTTTAACTTTTTACCGTTTTTGAATTCGTATTCTAGTTTTGAAGACGACTATGCGCTAAAAATAAAGGAGGTGGCCACCGATAAGCTGGAATCTTTTTCGAAAGCATTTAACAAACTGGCTGTAACATTTAAAGGCATATCACAAAAGAAGACAAGCCTGGAACAGAAAGATATTACCGCCATAATAGACGATATTGCGTCTAAGGTTTGTGTTAATTGTAAAACCAGGGACAAATGCTGGAAGGAAGATTTTTTTAACACATACCAGGCGTCTTTTAGTATATTGTCTGCTTTTGAAAAAAGGGGCGAAATTAAAATCGATGATATCCCGGTGGAATTTTTAAATTCATGTGTTAACATTGCATATTTCGTTGAAACGGCGGCAAATTTAAGCGACTTATATAAAAATAATTTCAATTGGCAGAACAAGGTTGCAGAGAGTAGGGAATTGATAGCTGAACAATATTTAGGGGTTTCATATATTATAAAGGATTTGTGTGAGGAAATAAATACAAATTTTATTTTCAAAGAAGATATAGAAGCGAAATTAATTAGCGAATTTAATTTAAATAAAGCCCCGGTAGAAAGTGTAATTGTTATGGAAGGGAAAAATGGGCGGTTCGAGGTTTTCTTAAATATGTACCCCTGCCCGGACAAAGCCAATTGCACAAAAGATATTATACCTATTATTAATAGGGTTACCGGGCGTAAAGTAAAATGTGAAAGTGTTGACTGCAATAACTGCAGGGTTAAAATTATTGAATCCCAAAAATTTTTCATTAACGCGGCTATTTCTAAAGCGGTTAAAGATAACAGCAAGGAATCTGGGGATAGCTATTCTTTTTTAGAATTGAATAATGGGCAGGCGTTATTGGCGCTTTCTGATGGGATGGGTTCTGGCAATAAAGCAAAGGAGGAGAGTAAAGCTGCTATTGACCTTTTGGAGGAATTTATAGAATCAGGGTTCCAAAAAGATTTGGCGATAAAGATAATTAATTCTGCCCTGGTTTTAAAATCAAATGACGAATCCTTTTCTACCCTGGATGTCTGTATAGTAGATAATTATACAGGGACGGCGGAATTTTTAAAAATTGGGGCTTCGTCAACATTTTTATTGCGTGGCGGCGAGGTACAGGTTATAAAGTCGACGACCCTGCCAATGGGAATTTTAAATAACATAGACGTTGAAATGCTTGTTAAAAAATTGAAACATAACGATATAATAATTATGATTAC
>JAITVM010000185.1 GCA_031285815.1 Clostridiales bacterium
ATGCCGTTTATTTCATAATGCTACGTTGTTTGGTTTCTGCATTACTCACATTTTAAACACAGAGTGTGCTAACATTTAAAGAAAAATCCGTCGCCAAAAGGTTAAACTCAACTGCCATGGCTTCACGAAGTTACCGGCTTCTTACACAATACATCATTAATAAACTTGTAATATTTTGACTAGATGGCGAAAGGGGTTGGGGCCGATGATTTGAAAAAAATTGAATCATCGGCAAAATTAAATTACCAAGAAGCTATAAAAGAAGTAAAAAATCATTTTAAAAACCCACTTTCAGATAAAAACCCAGTTATGCTCCTAAAAATATTTGATGTTATGTTAATTGAAGATGAAAACAATGGCCGCCATCTTCATATCCTAGACGAATTTGGAACTAAACTGGTTTTAATGGATAAAGGGTATATTAAAATTGAGTCTGCGCAACTGGTAAAAAAATTCGATAAAAAACTTTTTATTGGCAACGTGCTTTTAGGAATGTTTGTTAATGATATTGAAAGCGGCATACTTTCTGTGAAACCGCTTTCGTTAATTTCCCATAGGGGCATTGTACGGTTGATATATTAAATTGGGCGCTAATCAAAACAATATGAAAAATTTATGGTTAAGGGGGAAAAAATGCAAATCCTAGATGATTTATATTTAGAAACAAAACGGCTGTTTATAGCGGGGGGCAAATTTGCTAAAGGCGACCCACGTATATCAAAACATATACCAATACTAAAAAAGATGGGTGAAAAAGCCCAAGCACTAAAAAAGCTTGCAGAATTATATGAAACACTAGTAAAAGAAGGGCGCCCAGAAGATTTAGAAAGCTGTGGCGTGTTTTTGCATGCCATAATGTCAACTCAAGCCGCTACAGAGATAAAAGGCGATGAGGTAGAAGGGCATGCCGAAATATTTGAATTGCCGGGGACAGTTATACCATATTCAAGGCTGAACCCTATTTTGGAGGCATTAACGCTTTCTCAGCCAGGAAGGCTTGAAGTTATAAAAAATGCTTTTGCAGATGGCCTATTAAATGACTATCGGGCCTTTGCGCCAATAATTTCTGCCTTAGATGATAAATTTCACGAACTTGTTGATTACTTACATAATGAAGCCATACCATCTTTAGGTGGGGCGGTTGTACCATATATCTTAGAAAGTTATAACCCCGGGGGCAAGAGGGGCGATGCCATACGGCTTTCGCTTTTAGGCAAGCTCGGCTATGGGCAGGCTGAAAAACTTGCGTTTGATGCTATTAATAATGGTACGCAGGTTGTGGCAGTAGAAGGCATAAAAATACTTGGGGGCAACCCTAAAAATGAAGAATTTCTTTTAAAATTAGTTAAGGATAAAAAATCAGCGATAGCGGAATCGGCGCTTGTTTCATTGATTAATATGGGCTCTGTAGAAGGCGGGGGGCTTATGTTGGAGGTGCTTCAAAGCAAGAAATATAAAACTGCCATTGAGGCGGCTAAGCTATGTAGCGGTTTAGAATTAACAAATGGTATTTTAGCCATTGCCAAAAAAGAATTCCAGAATTTGATGGAGGATGATTTGGGGAGTTTTAAAGATGGCAATATAAAATTTTTAGAATTGGCCCCGGTTTTAGAAAATAAAAATTATCAGGCTGTTTATGATTTTTATGGGCAGGTGCTTAGTGATAGGAAATATCCGGCGCTGCTGAAAGAAAATAGCCTCCTAAGCTGGTATAATGATGCAAGGGCCTTAATTAGCCACCAGCTCGAAAAATGCCCCTGTAGCGAAAGTATAAAAGTTTTTGAAGATAATTGTACGCCAGGAGCTGCAATGGATGCCGAATATATTGCCAAAGTTTATTGTAATATGGCGCGTAGGGTTTATAGTAAGGATAAAATGTTTTCTGTGTTTTCAGAATATTATGCAACAGGCTCTTTAAATTTTGTAGATATATTTGGCAATGTTGATTTAAGCAGCGCCGGAGGGTATGAAGAAATCCGCGGTGCAGTTTCTGAAGAATGGGAAAAGTTATTCCTCAATAAAAAAGATTTATTAGCAATAGGGGTTTTTATTCATAAAGGCTGCGGATTCTTTGATGCATATAAAGATATCATTTTGTCCCTGCTAAATGAAGGGAAACCAGGGAAAAAGGGCCCGTCTATGTTGAACCTTGGCTTTGCAGCTAAACGGCTCTTAATAACGTTTACATCCCAAAAAGAAATTGAAGCCTTTGCAGATATATGCTATAAGGTTTTTGAAAGGGCTGGTGAGCAAATAGCCAGAAGTTTTTATGAAGGGCTTTCTGAAGAATGTTTTTTGAGGCTGTTTTATCCGAAATACAGCCAGCAGTTTGCAGAATTGGCAAAAAAGAAAGGTTCATACCATTTTAAAATAATCGAAGGGCTGCTGCAAAAACCTGATAAGTGAAAGGGGCCGGCAGAAATAATAAAAAAGACAGGGGTCGTTAAGGTTGCCAAAACAAACAGATATTCTCCGCCTTCCAGCGGAAAAGCTTTACCAGGCTGAAATAGAGGCGCTTATCGCTGAGGATAAAGATGAAAAGCCTACAGGGTGGCAAATGTCGCCGCGTTCTGTATTGAAATTTATAATTGGCGGGAAAGCGGGCAAGAAAGATATTGTACCAAAATATGTTGGGCATGACAGGCTTGTAGAAGTTGCCATAGCGACATTATTGACAGACAGGTGCTTATTGCTTATCGGTGAGCCGGGTACGGCTAAATCCTGGCTTTCTGAAAACCTTTCGGCGGCTGTCTGCAACGATTCAAACATGGTTATACAAGGTACAGCCGGCACTAGTGAAGAGCATATTAGGTATTCGTGGAACTACGCCCTGCTTTTGGCAGATGGGCCAAGTGAAAAAGCGCTTGTCAAAAGCCCAATTTACAGAGGCATGGAAGATGGCAAAGTGGCACGGTTCGAAGAAATCACAAGATGCCCGTCAGAGGTACAAGATGCTTTAATATCAATAATATCAGAAAAAAATATTGCGATACCTGAATTGGGCGGGGAACTTTCTGCTAAACGGGGTTTCTCAATCATAGCAACAGCGAATACCAGGGACCGTGGCGTTAATGATATGTCAGCAGCATTAAAGCGGCGTTTTAATATTGTCATCCTGCCTGCCCCGGCAGATTTAAAAACGGAGGCAGGCATCGTAATGAAGCGCGTCTCAGAAATTTCACAGAGTTATAAATTAAAAGCCCAACTGCCGACAGAAGAAGCTGTTATTAAAATTGTAACAATATTCAGGGAACTTAGGGGGGGCGCAACTTTAGACGGAAAGCAAAAACTTAAACCGCCAAGTGGCGTTATTTCAACAGCTGAAGCGATTTCGTTATTAACTAATTCCATGGCATTGGCCGCTAGTTTCGGGATAGGTGAAATAACAGATGAAGATATTGCAGCCGGATTGCAGGGTGCAGTTGTAAAAGATGAAAGCAAGGACCAAGCGGCATGGAAAGAATATTTAGAAAATGTGGTTAAAAAGCGGGGGTCAGAATGGCGGGGGCTATACAACGCATGCAGGGAATTGAACGGGTAAATTTTTTTGGGGTTAGGCATTTATCGCCGGCGGCTTCTTGGCACCTATTAAAACTATTAAACAAACTAAAGCCGAAATGTGTGTTAATTGAAGGACCGTCAGATTCGGATTATTTAATTAGTGGGATATCAAGGGAAGAAGTTGTGCCACCAATAGCAATCCTGGCGTATACGGCAGACAAGCCGGTATCAACAGTATTTTACCCTTTTGCAGAATACTCGCCAGAATACCAGGCAATGAAATGGGCAGCATCGTCTAAAGCAGAGGCCCATTTTATTGACCTGCCTTCGGGCGTGATGATAAGCCTTAACCCATTCAAAGGTGATGAAAAAGAAAATAGCGGTTATTATAGTTTCGTTGAAGGGCTTTATTCTGATTTAATAAAACAAGGCGGCGAAAACAGCTACGATAGCTATTGGGAAAGGAATTTTGAGCATAATTTGAATGAGGGGGCGTACAATGAAACGGTTACCCTTCATTCAGCAGAAATACGTGGGTTATTAGAGCCTGAAGAATTTAAATGTATGCCTAGCTCCAATGCGGTAGATTTAGTTAGGGAATCGTATATGGTTGGCCAGATACAAAAGTATTTATTAAAATATAAACCCGAAGAAATTGCTGTTGTTACCGGGGCATACCATACGGCGCGTATGAAGTACGAAACAATGCCTATGAGTGTGGGCGAATTAGGGGAACTGCCACGGCGCAGTTCTAAATTGACGTTAATGCCTTATTCATTTTATAGGCTTTCGTCACGGTCCGGCTATGGTGCCGGCAATTCAGCACCAGAATACTACCAGCTTATGTGGTCTTCAATGCAGGGAAATGATTTGGGGGCCTTGCCAATAAAATATATTTCTAAACTTGGCCGTTTGGTAAGGGGGAATGGCGGCTATTGTTCGACGGCAAATATAATTGAGGCGGTACGCCTAAGTTATGCGCTTACATATTTAAAAGGCGGGGCTATGCCTACCCTCTCAGATTTACATGACGCGTGCGTAGCTTGTATAGGGCATGGTGAATTTAGTGAATTGGCTACTGCTTTTGCACTATCAGATATCGGGGTGGCATTTGGCTACCTGCCAGAAGGCATTAGCCAAACCCCAGTACAAGACGACATGAACCGGGAGCTTAAAAGGCTTAAATTAGAAAAATATAAATCTACAATATCACAAAAACTTGATTTGGACCTGCGTGGGAACCTAAAGGTAAAAAGTGAAGAGGCTGCATTTTTGGATTTAAATAGGTCTGTGTTTTTGCACCGTCTCCAATTCCTTGGTATAGGTTTTGCCCAAAAGGCTGTTGTAAACCAAGAAGGGGCTACTTGGCGTGAAAGCTGGGTTTTAGGCTGGTCACCGGAGGTTGAGGCTAAAGTAGTAGAATCGGTTTTAAAAGGCGACACAATAGAGCTTGCGGCGGCATTTCACCTTAGGGATAAACTAGAGGGTTGTAAAAATATTCAAGAGGCGGCTAAGCTTATTTCTATATCCTATATATGCAAGCTATCCGGGGGCACAGATAATGCTGCCTCGGTGCTTCAAGCACTTGCAGTAGATTCAGGCGATTTTTCCGGAACTGTAGAAGCGGCACGGGAACTTTCAATGGTTATCCAGTATGGTGATATACGGCGTTTTAATACGTCTGCCCTTGAACCTTTGCTCCAGCAATTATTTTTGCATGCATGCTTGATGCTCCTTTCGGTATCCTCTTGTGATAACAAGGCGGCTGTAAGCATCGCAGATGCAATAAACACTATGCATATTATATCCCAAGAAAATTCTGAAATAGTAGATGGTATGGAATGGGATAAAGCCTTATGGGGGTTAGCGGGACGGGACGATAAAAATGCCAAGCTATCTGGGGCCGCTTTTGCAGTGCTTTTAGAAAGGGGGCTTATAACGGATGAATTTTGTTCTACCGAAATAAGCCGGAGGTTATCCCCTGGCGTGCCTGCAGATTTAGGTGCCGGGTGGTTTGAAGGCATGAGTATGCGTAACCATTATGCACTTTTATCTAGGATAAATTTATGGCGCGAATTGGATAATTATATCAGTTCTTTAGAAGACGAAGAATTTAGAAAGGCCCTTGTTTATATGCGCCGTGCATTTGGTGGTTTTGAAGCTTATGAAAAAAACAGTATAGCCGAACTTTTAAGTGATTTTTGGGGGGAAGGGGATACGGATATGGCTGTTTTCATACAAGGGGGGCTGGAAGGGGCAGAGGCTTCTGAAATAGACGGGCTGAATGATTTTGATTTTGATATGTAACAAAGGTTGTGGTTAGAATAAAAAACATATTTGTGTTTATTGTGAGGGGTGGGCGAAATGGATTTAAACCAAGCTAAAAGGTGGCGCTTGATATGGGGGGGCACTACAAAATTTGATGAAAGTAAAGGTCCACTATTAGAAGGTGAAGAAGCACAGTTAGATTTAGCCTTATCAGCGATCTATGACCAAGCCCCAGCAACAAACCTTGTAAAGGGGCCCGGCGGAAGCGGGAAAGGGGTGCCTAATTTAGCAAAATGGCTGGCGGATGTAAGGTCTTTTTTTCCATCAGATATAGTAAGTGTAATCCAAGCTGATGCCATAGAGCGAAAAGGGTTAAAGCAGCTCTTATTTGAGCCGGAGTCTCTTAGAAACTGTTTGGGATCTATCACAACAGGAAAAAAAGAGTTATAATAAGTGGAAAAAGGAAGAAATAACAAATGCATAAGTACCCGAGTGACATAAGCCGTGAAGAATTTGAATTAGTC
>JAITVM010000197.1 GCA_031285815.1 Clostridiales bacterium
GCAGATAAATAACCCCTGTCAAATTGCATACCTTCAACTAATTCTAATTCGGTATTCATAGTTTTAGACTCTTCGACAGTGATTACGCCATCAGCAGAAACTTTTTCCATAGCGTCTGAAATCATGAAACCAACTTCATCGTCACCTGCAGAGATAGCGGCAACTTTTGCTATATGGTTTTTGCCATCAACTTTTTGGCTCATAGCATATATAGAATCAACAATAACTTTTGTTACTTTGTTCATACCGTTTCTTATTATAATAGGGTTTGCGCCAGCAGCAATATTTTTTAAACCTTCCTTAACCATTGCCTGTGCTAAAACAGTGGCAGTTGTAGTACCATCGCCTGCAACATCGTTTGTTTTTGTAGCAACCTCTTTAACAAGCTGGGCGCCCATGTTTTCAAATGCATCTTCCAGTTCAATTTCTTTAGCGATTGTTACACCATCGTTTGTAATGAGTGGTGTGCCATATTTTTTGTCCAAAAGTACGTTCCTGCCTTTTGGCCCCAAAGTAACTTTTACTGTATCAGTTAATTTATTTACGCCTACTTCTAAGGCGGTCCTTGCTTCTATCCCAAATTTAATATCTTTAGCCATAAAAATTATTCCCTCCTAAATTATTAGTTTTGTACTATAGCCAGAATATCGTTTTGTTTAACAATTATATAATCAATACCATCAAGTTTTACTTCAGTGCCGGCATATTTAGAATAAATTATCCTATCGCCAACAGAAACTTCCATAGTGATTGTTTTTCCATCAATTACACCGCCTGGGCCTACTGCAACAACTTCTGCTTCCTGTGGTTTTTCTTTAGCTGAGCCGGGCAATACTATCCCAGATTTAGTTTTTTCTTCAGCTTCTAATTGTTTTATAACTACTCTGTCACCTAATGGTTTTAAATTCATGAAAAAATACCTCCTTATACTTTTGCTCTATCGAATTATTAGCACTCACTGAAATAGAGTGCTAAACACAATCATTATATTAATTTATAACATTTATTAATGCAAATTTAATGTGGCATCATTTTTTTGAAAATAATATAAGATTGCTGTTTTTTTCTTTTATTTGCTTTAAAATGCATTGATTATCTAAAGTTTAGACAGTAATTTAAATATTATACCTTGTAAGAAAAAATATAGCGGCGGGATTAAAATTGAAGGCAACATATTACTTACTTTAACTTTTAAAACGCCAAGCATATTAAATGAAATTGCGCAAATAAGTATCCCCCCGATAATAGAGATTTCGTTTAGCAATACATCTGATAAATAAGGCTCAATAACAGAGGCTAGAATAGTAAGTATGCCTTGGTAAATGAGGATAGGGATAGTAGAAAACAAGACACCTATGCCAAAAGTAGATGTAAATATTATTGATGATATACCATCTAAGATACTTTTTGTAAATAAAATAGTATGTTTGCCTTCGGCCCCGCTTTGTAAAGCGCCTAAGATAGACATAGTGCCAACGCAATAAACAATCGACGCCATTACAAACCCTTTTGCAATTGCATTTTCGGATTTTCCGCCCAATTTTTGTTCAAGCAGTTTCCCCAAGGATTCTATTTTAGAATCCAAATCGAGCCACTCGCCAATTAGTGAGCCGGTTACTAAAGAAACAATAAATAAGATTGGGTTTGCTGTAGCCATAGCTTCTATAGCACTGCTGGCACCTAAAAAAAATACTGACAAGCCTATGGCCTGCATTACGATAATCTTATACCTTTCTTTTATATTACCTTTGATTAAAAGCCCTATTAAACTGCCACAGGCTATGGTTGCACAGTTAACTATTGTACCTAACATATTTTACACTCCGATTTTTTTTATTCTGGCAAAATGGAATAGGTATTGCTGTGCAAAGCCAGTCAAATTACCGAATTTTTGTTTTGCGAATTCATCAATATCTTTTATGCTTGTTTCTTTGTTATCAAAATAAAAATATTGCATTACCCGCTTAATCCAAACATCTGTCGGGAAAACTTCATATCGGTTGAAAGAAAACAGCATAGTGCAATCAGAAACTTTTGGCCCTACGCCGCTTATTTCCATTAATTTATGCTTTAAATCTACTGTGCTGAGTTTTTTGAGCCCCTCAAAATCTAAATTTTTATTGGCAGCATCAAGTATGTATTTTGCCCTGAAACCGGTTTTGCATTCCATCAAGCCGCCAAGGGCCGCGTTTTGGAGCTGTGTCATAGTTGGGAAGCTATAATGGCTGTTTAGCTTGCTGCCATATTTTTCAGAAATATTTTTTATTACCTTTTTTATCATAGGGATACGGTTATTTTGTGATATTATAAAAGATATAAGGGTTTCGGATGGGTCTTGGGAGAGTATCCTTATACCGCCGGCAAATTCAACAGCTTCTTTTAGAATAGGGTCCTTGCTACTTAAAATAGCTTTAATTTCGCCGTAATCACGGTTTAAATCGAAGTAGGGTACCCAAATCTTTTCAAAATCCTCTTCAGTTGTATCAAAAAAAGTTATAGTACCGGAATTTTGTTCTATAACTAATTCTTTATTAAAAGCTATGATAATATATTTCTTATGCCCAATTTTTTCAAAACGGAAACATTGGCCGCATTCCAAAACTTCTTCAATATCAAAATCTTTAATGCCATTGACATCCATAGTAAGCCCCCTATACCTTGTTTGAGAAAATTTAATAATGTATAATGAAACATTATAGTATAATTGATTTATAAAGTAAAATTAAATATTTTGAAAGGGGCGGGCTAAGTGCTAAAAATAATTAAAGGGATGGCATTCAAAGAGAAGCTAGGGTATATATGGGAATATTATAAGCTTCAAATAATAATAATTATTATAGCAGTAGCTATGCTATTTAGCATAATTGACCGGTTTTTGAACCCAAGGCCGGATACATATATTTCAGTCAGCTTTTTGGGCGGGCATATAAGTAGTGAAAAAATTTATGAATTTCAAGAATATTTGAATGAAAATTTTGTCCCGGCAGACATAAATGCTGAAGCACTTGTAAATAACTTTTATACTTCCAGTGACCCCGAATTAGATATGGCGCTTCAAGTGAAGTTAACAACTATGCTTATGAGTAGCGGCATTGATGTAATTATTTCTAGCGATGAAGAATTTGAGCGGTTAAAAGGGCAGGGCAGCGCTTTTTATAATTTAGGCAGTTTGTTAACAGATGCAGCTGATTATGGCAGCCAGATAATAGAAAATGGTGAAGTGGTTGGTTTGAAGGTTAATAAATCTGATATTTTAGATAAGCTCCAAATAGACTATAAAAATAAAATTTTCTGTATCTATATAAATAGCAATAAAATAGAAGAAGCCAGTGGGCTAATAAAATATTTGGTAAACTAAGCATTGGTATTTATGGGGTAAAATAGGCTGCCTTTACTTAGGGGCAGCCTGTTTTTTGATGTGCGCCACGCATGGTGAATAACTTGGTGGTGAAAGTCCACTATGGGGGCTGGCCGCTGCTAACCATTAGCCAAAGGCAAGGGTGCCCGTGGCGGCGCAGAATATGAAGGAAGCCAGAGGCAAATCTCCGCCCTGAGGAAAACGGATATTTTTCTGCACACTTACTTGAGCTTTACTAGTTACGCGCATGTGGAAGATTGAGATTATATCTTGTTTTGGGTATACTATAAATAATAGGGCACACGAATTTGGCGCCCGGATTGCGGGTGATGGACTTGTCGTTGAGAATGAAAATACTGATTTATTGCGCGGGGCTGATGATTATCGCGCTAATCGCGCAGACGGCCCTTTTCTGGCAGTCCTCCGCACGGATTATTTACGCCCAGGCAGAGGAGATTAGCAGGGGGACGCTAGAAAACCTTCAGGATGATTTATACGGCTTCCATAAAGAAATTGAAAATAGCGTAATTAACCTATACAATCAGGGCCAAGGCCAGTTGGTACGGGCATTGTCAGAGGGGGGTGCTTTCGATAGCTCCGGGCAGTCAAAATTTAGCCAATCGGCTTATGAGCTGGCGCATACCGCCTTTGTACCGGCACAAAACCTTGCGGCATTGTACATTTATACTGCGGGTAATACTCTGGTCGCGTCATACCGCCATGCCCATACACCGAAATACACTTACCCTGAAAATATTTTTAATGGTACAGAAACAGATGAAACTAGGTTAATCGGGGCATATATATCTGGCGAGGGCCGTACGATGCTTATAACGAGCAATTTTAATACAAGCCGGGGCCTCCGGCTTGTCCGTTATGTGATGAAGCTTTATAACGAGTCATCAAACTGTATCGGTTATGTTGTGTGTGATGTGGACCCAAAACCGCTGCTTCAAATCATTGACAGGTACCGCTATGTTGATGGTCAGTTCATATGGCTACAAGCCGGCGGTGATGTTACTGCACTTATGAATGGAGGGCTGATGCCGGGGCAAGCTGAAATATTTGAGGAAATTGCCGGGCGCATAAAATCAGGGGATTCCGAATCTGAGGTATCATCGGGAGGAGGGGGCTTTGAGTTATACAAAGCGGCCGGGCGAAAATATAGCCTTACAGTCTACTCACTGTTGCCGAAAACATCCCTGGAATTAAACCAACAAGTGCTGTTGCGGAACCTTTCACTGATTGTACTGGCTATCCTCGCGGTTTTTATATTGATGTACGCCCTTATTTCAACCGGGCTGACAAAGCCGCTGACGTATGTTGTGCAAACCATGCACAGGATCAAAGGTGGTGAAATTGGCCTCCGGCTAAAACCGATGAGGCAGGATGAAATCGGCTTACTTTCACGCGAATTTAACGATATGCTGGATAATACGGCGGCGTTGATGGAAAAGGAATACAATGCCAGGCTGTTGGCGAACGAGGCGAAATACAAAGCACTTCAGGCACAGGTAAACCCGCATTTCCTTTATAATACACTTAATACAATGAGCGGCATCGCTACTGCGAGTGGCGTGCCTGCTGTCGGTACGCTTTGCCGGGCACTGTCTAACATGTTCCGGTATAGCCTGAACATGGAAACACCATTTGCCACGTTGGGCGAGGAAATACGTCATATCAAGAATTACATGTATGTTATGAATGTCCGCATGAATAACAGCGTTGAGCTAAAAATAAAAGTAGACAGCAACCTGTTGGATTTGCGGCTGCCCCGGCTTTCAATACAGCCGCTCGTTGAAAATGCGCTTATCCACGGGCTTAAAAATAAGCTGGGAGACAAAAAAGTCATAGTTATGGCTGAACAAATAGGGGAAAGCCTATCATTGTCTATAGAAGATAACGGGTTGGGCATGGATGCCGAAGAGATGAGCAAAAAATTACAAAGCGCAAATGATGACGCGCTAAAACAGAACAGGGGTATTGGCCTCCGCAATATAAACGCCCGTGTGAAGCTGCTTTATGGTGAAGTGTTTGGAATTTCCGTCCGCAGCGGGGCCGGCCTTGGCAGTACCGTCACATTAACCATTCCGGTGATTGGAGAAGATATGCATGGACCAAAAGAATTATAGCGTTTTAGTCGTGGATGACGAGGTTTGGGTATGCGAAAACCTGCGCGGTATGCTGGACTGGCGCGAGCATGGCTTCGTTTTCCTTGAGCCAGCACTAAACGGCCAGGATGCAATTGAACGCATTGGGAAAGAAAAGCCGGACATCGTAATTAGCGATATTAATATGCCGTTAATGTCCGGTACCGAATTGATTGAAAAATGTGCAGAGAAGTACCCTTCTACAGTTTTTATTGCCCTAAGCGGCTACAGCGACTATAATTTTGTCCGTTCGTCACTCGTGGGTGGTGCGGTTGATTATATTTTGAAGCCGATAGGCAAAACCCAATTGCTTGCCGTGCTGGGCAAAGCCATCAGCCAATTGGCCGACCGGACAGCTCAGGCTAAAAATAAAAGGGATGCCATCGAAATGCGCCGCCAAACATCTATGCGTGCGCTTGACCGTGAATACAGCGCTTACTTGAAAAGCGCTACTGAAAATACCGGGCGGGGTTATGAGGTTTTAACTGGGCGCCTGGCAGAATACGAATTGGAGTTTTCCGGGTTTGCCCTTATATTGTTTTATGTGCCCAGGCTGTTTGGGAAGACATCTGCAGGGGCATTTAACGCAGAACAGGCCGCCGGCTTTATCAGGGACGGAATTGGCCGGGAGGTTACGGCAGCAAACCATTTTGTTTTTCATAATATTAAT
>JAITVM010000220.1 GCA_031285815.1 Clostridiales bacterium
TCAATCATATCCTTAATATCTTTTATCAAACCTTCCCTACCTACAAAATTATCGGTTGGTTTATCTGCCGGTTTATTTGTTACTAAAGGAATTTGGTGTTTGTTTTCTGTCTTGCCTGGGTTGCTTTCTGTTTTACCGGGGGTATTTTCTTTGCCAAATAAATGTTTATAGTAGCCATCTTTAGTTTTAACAATTTCGGTAGTGGGTATAATTTCTGAATTTTGGGGTTCCTTGATGGTGCCAGAAACAACCATTCCTAAAATGCAACTGTCGTCATAAAAAACTGAGCTACCAGAATATCCTTTATGAATTTTTTTTGGCGATTCTATCGAGCATTTATAGCCTTTATAATTATAGTATCCGTAATCCGCGTCGCCATAAGGGTTAACGTAGCGTTTTGAGTTGATTAGGTTTGCCGTTGTATTATCATTTTCTAAAAAGCTTATGCCAGTAGGGTGGCCCTTTATATTTAGGGTTTTATTACGGATTTCGTCTGTTAGCTTCTCTGGTATAAGTATGTAATCAGGCTTATAGCCGGTATGGATATCTACTTTTAAAAAAACAATATCATCTTTTTCGTCCCGCCCATAATAATCAAAAGAGGCTTCGTAAGTTTTATCCTTATAAGTGATATACGCTTTATCAAAATCATCAAAAATATGGTCGGCAGTTAAAACATAGCCGTTTAATAAAAGCCCAGTCCCAATTAATTTTTTATCTTTATTTAATACCTTAACTATATAATCATAATCGGTTCCCATTCTGCTTCACCTCTTGATAGTAACCTCAATATTAAAATTTGTTTCAGCGCCAACGCCAATAATAAAATTGCCCTCTAAATTTAACGACATACCCATAGATAATGTAATATCGCCAGTTTCCATATCATTAAATTCATCCTTTATAGAAACTGCGGCTCTTTTTAAAAACCATGCCATACTGCTTATAGATTCTTCAAAAACCTTTCCACTTATTTTTTTCAGTTCATCTAAGCCGCCTAAACCACCGCCTGTTTTATAATATTTAGGGCTAATTTCTATCTCCATAGTTTTTCCGTCTTCATACTCTACTATCAGTTTTTCGTTCATAATATATTATCCGCCTCCAATTATCTTATTATATATAGTATACATCATCCCAAAATATTTTCCATTATTATCTTAAAATATAATTTATTTTTGTTTACGACAAAAATATTTTCTATGCTACAAAAAATTTTACTTATCCATGATTTAAATAAGTAAATAAAAATACCCAAGGGCCTGAGGTATTAAGCATAGGGCTCTTGGGTATTTTTTGATAAATATGTTTTGTTATAATTTGATTTTTATTAGGTTAAATTTGTTTTAAATAAGGGGTTAAGGTTTTGCCTTGTTAAAATACTCAAGGGATTTTTCGGGGTTACCCATAGCTTCATAGACATACCCCAGGTTTTTATAAGAATTAGCGGTTAACGGATGCCACAAACTTCTTCGTAAATGTTTAAAGCTTTAAGATAATAAGTAAGGGCATTATCGAAATCGCCCATGGAATAATACTGCATACCCTGTTTGCCGTATGCATCGGCTTCATCTATTAACTTTTCTACCATACTTGTAGCATTCATTTTGTGTTCTTTCATAATTGTATAACCCACATTTTTAATTTTCAAACGAAAAGATTTAAACAGATACTAGTTAGAAATAATTTAGATATTATTAGATTTCATGATCTAAGACATTCAACTGCCAGTTACCTTTTATATTTAGGTTTCAACATGAAAGAAATTCAGTCATGGTTAGGGCATAGGGGCAACTATGAATTTATATACTCATTTAGATATGAATTCAAAACGAAATATTGGCAATATGTTAAATGAAAAGTTTAAAAATTTCAAATAAAAAGCTTTGTTAGGCATTCTGTTAGACGGGCCCCAAAAATCAAAAAATAAAGCCCCCTGAAAACTCAGAAAGCTTTATTTATAAGGCCTGGGCTAGTTGGATTTGAACCAACGAATGCAGGAGTCAAAGTCCTGTGCCTTACCGCTTGGCTATAACCCAATATTTATCAATAATCTTTTAACAATGAAAACAATTATATCATCGTATCAAAACCTTGTCAATAAAAAAATTTTGAAAAAAAACGGCTTAATAAGGCGGTTTTAATTGACACATAAATTTTAATATGATAACATGACAAAGGCGTATATTTACCGCCCGGGCTAGTCCCTGCAGTTTAGTTTAAAACCTTGTAAAACCAGTTATAAGCTAAATTGTATTAATCATAAATTGATACTAAACCCGGCGAGTTCAAATTATTAGGAGGTGTGACAAGTGTACGCAATTATCCAAACTGGCGGCAAACAATTTAAAGTTTCTGAAGGCGACGAGATCAATGTTGAGCTTTTAAAAGTAAATGAAGGCGATTCATTTAATATTAACGAGGTGCTTTTGGTCTCAAACGGCGATAGCCTTAATATTGGTGCCCCTTTTGTAAACGGGGCTTCTGTAGAAACAACCGTAGTGGGGCATGGCAAGGAGAAAAAAGTTATCATCTATAAATATAAGCGCAAATCCGGCTACCATAAGAAAAAAGGCCATAGGCAGCCTTTCACTACTTTAAAAATAGAAAAAATTATCGGCTAGCATTAATAATTATGATTAAAGCTAAAATTTATAGAAATAAAAATAATGAGCCTTATGGCTTTGTTATTAAAAACCACGGCCAAAGCATAGTCTGTTCTGCTGTTTCCGCATTGTCACAAAATACATGCAACAGCATTGAATGCTTGACCGATGCTACATTTAAAATAAACGCTAAAAAAATAGGCTATTTAGCATTTAAATTAACTGAAACCGAAAATTTAAATAAAAAAGCTCTTTTGCTGTTAAATTCTTTAGTATTAGGTTTAAAGGGCATAGAAAAAGAGCATGCTAAACAAATACAGGTAATTAATGTAGGAGGTGCTGTAAATGTTAAGGATTAATTTAGAGTTTTTCGCTTCTAAAAAAGGTGTGGGCTCTTCCAAAAACGGCCGTGATTCCAGGTCTAAAAGGTTAGGCGCAAAAAGGGCAGACGGCCAGTTTGTACTCGCGGGTAATATCCTATATACCCAACGCGGCACAAAAATCCATCCGGGCAATAATGTAGGCCGCGGCAATAATGATACACTTTATGCCCTAGTGGATGGCGTTGTTAGGTTTGAGAGAAAAGGCAGGGATAAAAAGAAAGTTTCTGTTTATCCAAAAGAAATAGCCAATTAATATATGAAGAGTGGCATACCCCCACACCTAATGGGCCCGGGGCATGCTTGCGTATTTTGATAAAAAGCCTTCAGATTTTATGTTGAAGGCTTTTTTTAAACTAACGGCCTAATCTGGGGCTTACCATATTTCTAATGTTTTTCGTAGCATACGCTACATATTATTATCGAGGTGTAAAAATGTTTATTGACAGGGCAAAAATCCATATAAAAGGCGGCGACGGCGGGCATGGCTGCGTTTCGTTCTACCGCGCAAAATATATAACAAACGGCGGCCCAGACGGCGGTGATGGCGGTAAAGGCGGCGACATTATTTTTGAAGCCGACGAATCGCTTAATAATTTAATCAACTTCAGGCATAAGCGGAAATATACTGCCGAACGTGGCGAAAATGGCGATAAGCGCAATAGGAGCGGCAAATCAGGTGAAGACTTAATCATAAAAGTCCCTGTTGGTACCGTGGTCCGCGAGGCAAACTCTAATAAAGTAATGGCTGATATGGTTAAGCACGGGGAGCAAAAAATATTAATTAAAGGCGGCCGGGGCGGCCGGGGCAACCAAAACTTTGCAACACCCAAAATGCAGGCGCCAAGGTATGCAGAAAACGGCAAATTATCCCGTGAACATGATATTATTTTAGAACTAAAGCTAATAGCCGACGTATCAATAATTGGCTTCCCTAATGCAGGCAAGTCTACCCTATTGTCAATGGTTACTAACGCAAACCCAAAAATCGCCAATTACCATTTTACCACCCTATCGCCTAACCTTGGCGTTGTTAAATCTAAATATGGCGACGATTTCGTATTGGCAGATATCCCAGGGCTTATTGAAGGCGCCAGCGAAGGGGCCGGCCTTGGGCACGAATTTTTGCGGCATATTGAGCGGACTAAAATATTTGTACATGTTGTGGACGGCTCTGGCCTGGAAGGCACTGACCCAATTGAATCTATTGAAAAAATCAATGCCGAGCTAGGGAAATATAACCCCAAACTTTTAAGCCGCCCACAAGTGTTAGCCATAAACAAAATGGATATCCCAGAATCAAAAGAAAATTTTGAAAAAATATTATCGGCTTATTCCTCTTCCGGGCTCACTATATTACCAATATCTGCCGCTACAAACACAGGGCTGGATGATTTAATAAAAGAATTATTCGAACTGCTGCAGGTGCACAAAGGCGATATAATTTTTGAAGAAGAATATGACGAGTATGTTGACGCTGTTATTGATACCGAACCTTTCACTATAACAAAAACTTCGGAACACGAATTTAATGTTGAAGGGCGCGCTATAGAAAAAATGCTTGGCTATACAAATTTGGATACGGAAAAAGGGTTCGCTTTCTTCCAAAGGTACCTGCGCGAAAAAGGGATTATTAAAAAATTAGAAGAAGAAGGCATTGTAGAAGGCGACACTGTAAGGTTATATTTTCATGTGTTTGACTATTATAAATAGGTAGGTGCGGAAATTGGTTAATACAAAACAAAGGGCTTTTTTAAAATCCTTAGCTAATGGGATTGAAACTATTTTTCAAGTTGGGAAATCTGCGGTAACCCCTGATTTAGTTTCTGCAATTGATGCCGCTTTAGAAAAGCGCGAATTGATAAAAATTGGTATTTTAAATAATTGCATGATGGATATAAGGGAGGTTGCCGATATAATATCTGAACGGACGCAATCAGAAACCGTTCAAATAATTGGCAAAAAAATTATTATATTCAGGCAGTCTAAAACAAATAAAGTTATTGAGCTGCCATAAAATAAAAGTTCGGGGGGGATTTTTATTAAAAAAGCCATTTTTATATTTTTATTTTCTATGACTTTTTGCCTAGAAGTTAAGGCAAACCCTATAAAAAGCGGTTCGGTTGTAAAAATTATTGAAGCCATTGACGGCGACAGTTTAAAAACCCTTCAAGACAATGGTGAAGTAAGCCTTGTGCGCCTTATTGGGGTTGACAGCAAAGGCAGCGACCTAGCCTTCAAATTTTTAAATAACGAATACACCGGCAAAACCGCGGTAATTATGTTAGACCCGGGGATAGTGCCCTACGCAAATATGTGGAACTACGCATTTGTTTACGCAAATGGGGTTTGTATAAACAATACCCTATTAGAAAAAGGTTATGCTAAGCCGGACATAGCACATATTAATGCCAATAATTATTATTCCATGGCGGAATTGTCCTCCACCGCAAAACAAGAATCTATCGGGGTATGGTCAGAAAACCTTGGCGACAGCTATTACAAAGGCTATTTAATAAATATAAATACTGCCAGGAAAGAAATCCTAATGGAATACCTAAACGGCATAGATGAGGCAACTGCAAACAATATTATTTTATACCGGAATATGCGGCCCTTTAAAAACAAGGAAGGGCTTAAAAATATTTTTGGCATAACCAATGATATATACCTTAAAAACCAATTTCTAATAACAACCAGCACAAACCTAAATAATGCCAGCTTTGAAGAATTAATGAGCCTTGGCCGTATGGATAGCGCTACCGCCAATGAGATTTTAGGTTACCGGTATAAATCATTATTTACAAACCCGGGGCAATTATACGAAAAATCTTTTATCAGCCGTTCAGAATTTAACCTTATTATAGATTTTATTAGAATTTAAGAAATAGTTAAACCACCCAAATAATTGTATCCTTAATATAATAAGCATAAATATGTATATTATTTTAAATTATGGAAACAATACAATTATAACGTTGAAGGGGTGGTTTTTATATTTACTAAAGATAAAAAAATAATAATTATTTCAATAGCGATGGGGTTAATTGTTAGTATATTAGTTAGCGCTAAAAATTATTCTGATACAATGCAAAGCGGCATAGCTGAAAAAGTTATCCGGTTCCACGTTTTGGCCAATAGCAATGAAGAAATTGACCAAGATTTAAAATTAAATGTCCGTGACGCAATTTTAGATAAATATGGCGCGGCAATGTCTAATTTTACTAGCATTGATGAATCACGAAAATTTTTGCAGGCTAATATATTAAATATCCAGGAATACGCCGGCAGCGTTATCCAAGATTATGGCTTTAGTTATAAAGCAAAGGCTTCCCTACAAAATACAGTTTTCCCTACAAAATTCTACGATGGGTATGTTTTCCCACCTGGCCAATATGAAGCGCTCCGCATAGAAATAGGCGAAGCCAAGGGTGAAAACTGGTGGTGTGTTATGTTCCCGCCATTATGCTTTGTAGATATAACGCAAGCAAACCCAAGTGCGTTAAACCAGCCAAACGGCAACGGGCCATATTTTAAGGGGCAGGCAAAACTATCTACAGAAGCCAGCATGCCCACACAAACAAATGACAGCAATAAATTAATTACAAATGAAAAAATAGCTGTTAATAAAGATACGAATGAAAAAACAAATAAATACACAGAAGATAAAATAGGCCAGCCTAAAATTACTGAAGCAGGGCCATTAGAAACGGAAGATAAAGTAGCCGTTATGCCGGGCAAATCGAGGGATGCGCTAAAAAGCACACTTTCTGATAGCGAATATGATTTAATAACCAACAGCGGCACCGGTATTAAAGCTAAATTTAAAATAGTTGAGTTTTGGCAAAATGCCAAAAACAAGATTTAAGGGGAAACCCTACCCGGCGGGCGCAAGCCCGTTTTTTTATTTTTTTGCGGCTTAACAAATAACACAGCTTCTTTGGAATATTTATAGTATAATAACATAAATATTCTTATTCTAAGAGGTGTATAAATGAGTAAATTAAATGTTGCGGTTATATTTGGCGGCGTCTCGCCAGAACACGAGGTGTCCTTAGCTTCCGCTTCGACAATCATATCAAACTTATCTGAAGATAAATATAATATAATCCCTGTTTATATTACTAAAGAGGGGAAATGGCTTATGTACGAAGGGATTTTAAAATCCGACTTAAACAGCATCCTGTGGGAAAAATTCGGCGTTGAGGCAATTTTGAGCCCAGATAGGGAAACCGGTGGGCTATTGCGTATAGTTGGCGGCAAGATGCGCACTGTCTTCGTCGATGTTATATTCCCTGTTTTGCATGGCTCGTATGGTGAAGATGGTACAATCCAAGGCCTTTTCGAAATATCTGGGATACCTTATGTTGGCTGTGGCGTTTTATCCTCAGCTTTAGCCATGGATAAAGAAATTACTAAGGTTATCGCAAAAGAAATAGGGTTGAACCAAGCGGATTATTTATCGTATAAAAAATATGAATTAGAAGATTTAACCGAGCCGTTAAAAAAGATACGCACAAAAATCGGCTACCCTTGTTTTGTTAAACCGGCAAATGCCGGATCTTCAGTCGGGGTTAGCAAAGCCAAAAATAAAAAAGAGCTTGAATCGGCAATTAAACTTGCGCTACAGCATGATAATAAAATAGTTGTGGAAAAAGCAATCGACGGCAGGGAGTTTGAATGCGCTATATTAGGCAGCGGAAATGAAGATACTATAGCCTCAACTGTTGGGGAAATTTTAGCCAATGCTGATTTCTATGACTATGACGCAAAATATAATAGTACAGAGTCGCAAACTATAATCCCCGCTGATATCGATATTAAAGCAAGCGGCGAGATTAAAGAGGCCGCCTTAAACATTTTTAAAGCCCTCGGGTGCAGCGGGCTTTCGCGGGTAGATTTTTTTATTGAAGGCCTATCTAAAAAAGTGGTTTTTAACGAAATAAATACTATACCAGGTTTTACTTCTATATCAATGTACCCAATGTTATTTGAATATGACGGGATAAAAACACCGGAACTTTTAAACAGGCTAATTAATATAGCTTTAAAAAAATAGGCTTTTAGCCAATTAATTAAGACGCAACTAGTATTTAGTATTATGTATAATGTATTATACTTTCGGGCTGTTTCCTCCTAAAATAATTGACAAAATCCCGTATACTCAATAAAATAAAATAGCGTTAGTTTGGCAAACGAAATAATTTTATGGATTTTTGTCAAAATTCCAATCTTAATAAAATAATTAAAGTGGGCAGCTTCAAACTGGGGTGGGGTTATTAAACTAATACCGGCACCCTGGCTAAAGTTTGCCTATTATAACCGGGAGGAATTAAATAAATGAAAAAACTTTTTAAAACATTAACTGCCGTTATTTGTTTATCCATATTCACAGCCTGTGGCAATAACGATGCCCCTATTAGTAGCCCGCCAGAAGCATCTGGGGCGGATACAGCCAGCGAAAGCTTTACTGTTGGGATAATAGAATCTATGGAGCACCCCGCTATGGATTCTTCCCGGGAAGGGTTTATGGCTGCCCTTGCAGATAATGGTTTTACTGAAGGCGCTAACATAACTTATGATTATAAAAATGCCCAAAGTGTTTTGTCCAATTTAAAAACAATAGGCCAAAAATTTATTTCTGACGAGGTTGACATGATTTTCGCCCAGGGTACCCAAGCTGCCCAGGCAGTGGCAACCGATACAAAAGAAATACCTATCGTGATATCTGCCGTTACTGACCCAGAATCTGCCGGGCTTGTTAAATCAAACGAAAAGCCTGAGACAAATGTTACCGGCGCTTCTGACTTAACACCAATCAAAGAGCAGTTTGATTTAATCAAAAAGATTTTGCCTGACGCAAAAACAGCGGCGATATTTTTCTGTTCACAAGAAGACAATTCTTATATACAAGCAACAATGGCTGAGGAAGCCGCCGCAGGGCTTGGCATTGAAACCACACAGGTTACATTTGCAGACAGCAGCGACATGTCGCAGGTAGCCCAATCTTTAGTTGGAAATTACGATTTTATCTATACGCCAACGGACAATACCGTTGCCAACGCAATGACTACACTTGCAAGCGTTGCTATAGAGGCTAATATGCCGCTGTTTGCCGGCGAAGAGGGTATGACTGCAAGCGGCGGTTTAGCTACTGTTTCTATTTCTTATTACGAACTAGGTTATAAAGCCGGGGAGATGGCCGCCAGTATTTTAAAAGGCGAAGGCAGCCCTGCCGATATGCCAATTGCATATGCGCCTAACCCAAGTGTAATTGTAAATAAGCTTGTAGCCGATA
>JAITVM010000317.1 GCA_031285815.1 Clostridiales bacterium
CTTTGGATAGAGCTATATAAAGGGATGCTGGGGAATGTGTCCGGCAATAATGTAAAAGAGGTTTTTAATATAGAAGAAAAAGAGCTTATTATTTTGGCTTCCCCAGACAATAACGAAAATTTGACGGGCTATAGCCTTATTTCTGACATTGGGGCTTATAGCTATGAGGGGATCGAGGCCTCTTATTATATAGACAAAAAAATTCAAGTATTATTAAAGAATAATGAAATAATTGCTGTTGTTGGGGTTATAGATGAAAACCCTGTCATCGAAAATTGTTTTATAGTCCAAAACACAGGGCAAGAAATTACTATTTTTTCAGGCGGGGTTGAAAGGACATACCTGTTTAATAATAGCGGCGGCGATTTAGCAAATAAAATTTGTGATCTGCGCATCCATGAGGATGGGGCGGAAATTACAAATTTATATGAAGAGGCAATAACCGGGAAAATTTTAAAGGTTACGGGGGCGGTTGCGGAATTTGAGGGGGTAGGCACAAAAAAATTAGCCCAAAGGGCCAAGGTATACTCTACAGCCGATGGGGATGTAACCTGGAAGGGGCCATCCAGCTTAATTGTTGGGTCAGATATTGCATATTATTTTATGAATGGGGATGAAATACGGGCGGCCGTAATCATAAAAAACCAAATACCGGAAAATATCCGGGTTGCAATATCTAATACAGGATATACCTCCCTTTACCACGATACAGTTGAAATTACTTCTGAAGAAGGGTTCTCAGCCTTTTTAGGCGGCGATGAAAGCTATTATGGCCCTGGCGAAATATATAGCCCGGTATTGGATAATGGCGGGCGCGTTTTTATTAAGCCAAGCGTGGGGGGCAAAATAATAATTAATTCAATAAGGAGAAACTGGCCGGGGGGGGCGGCCCCTGCGTATCGCGGTACGGTAGAGGTTTCAAAAGAAGGGGGGAAATATGTTATAGTAAACGAAGCCCCGTTTGAAGAATACCTTTACGCGGTTATCCCCAGCGAAATGCCAACCTCATTTGGGCTGGAGGCGGCTAAAGTGCAAGCCGTTACCGCAAGGAGCTATGCGCATAACCAATTTTTAGAGAATAAATACCATGAATATGGGGCCAACATAGATGATTCTGTTAACAGCCAGGTTTATAATAATATTCCGGAAAACGAATCCTCGGTTATAGCTGTTGATGAAACAAATGGGGTTTTTATAACCCACCAGGGCAAGGTTGTGTCCGCTAATTTTTTCTCAACATCGGCCGGCTACACTGCAAACAGCGGTGAAATTTGGGCCGATGCCACAACGAAACAGTTCCCTGGGGATACACCCCCTTACCTAACGGCTGCGGGGCAATTTGAAGGGGCTGGGTTTGGCGATTTAAGCATTGAAGAAAACGCAATTAAGTTTTTTAAAGACCCGGATGTAGAATGCTTTGAAAAGGGTGCCCCTTGGTTTAGGTGGAATGTTGAAATGACAGCCGAAGAAATTTCTAATAGCGTAAACAGTAATTTAGCGGCGCGTTATAAAGCCAACCCCAGTTTAATTAAAACCCTTCAAGAGGATGGGTATTACCGGACCAAAGGTATTGAGTCGGTTGGCAAAATTACTAATATGCAAGTTATTAAACGTGGCGAGGCAGGCAATATAATGCAGTTAAAATTAAGCGGCACAGAAGCGTCCATTATGGTCTACACTGAGTACAATATACGTATGCTTTTAAAACCTTCAAGCCCGGGTAAAGAAATTACCCTAAACCTTGACGGCGGCGATATAGTAGAAAATTATTCGCTAATGCCAAGCAGTTTTTTTGTGTTTGATAAATATGTAGATGCAGATGGCAATTTAACCAGGGTTGTTTTTTATGGCGGCGGCAACGGCCATGGCGTTGGTATGAGCCAGACTGGCGTGAGGGCTTTAATTGGGCTCGGCTACGATTTTGAAAGCATCATTAAACATTATTTTGCAGGCGTCGAGCTTTCTGCAATATCTGGGTAGCTGCTGAAATTAAATAAAAATATAGATTAAACTAAAAACTAAAAGGTGTAGCGGGTAATATATATAGAATAAATATTTCGGGCCAGTGCCCCTTTTGTTGTTATAAAAATAAATAAAAAATAATGAAACGTTAGCGGCGGCTATTAGCAGTATGTCCACCGGGTTTATACTTAAGCTGCCGGAATTAGTATTGATTGGGAAATAGATCAAACAGGTGGTTAATAATATTATAGCCATCTGTTTATTTTTTGTTTTGGCCAAGTAAATCAGAAATGGCAATAACGCGCCCAAAAAACCATAATCTGTACTTATTATTGAGTCAAGGCTTTCAACAAGGCCCGTGTTTATAAGAAAGCCGCTTAATAGCATGCCCGGTTCGCAAAGGAGCAGGGTAAGGAATATTAAAACAGAGCCCAATAATTTTTTTACAAAGCCCCCTCCATAAGCATACTTTTCATTAGTGCCCAAAAAGGTTTTTTCATATATAAATACGCAAATAGCGGACGCCAAAAATGTAAACATAACGCTTAAGTGGTTTGATATTAGTACGATAGTGCTGCTATAATAATTTGCAAAATGAAAATACATGCTAAATGGGGCGATTGTTATTATGGAAAACAAGGACATCCTCAAAATATATTTTTTTATATCTTTGGTATGGATAAGCCCAATGCCTACACAAAATGCAAATATCGGGAAACTAACCCGGCCGATAACCCTAAAGAAAAATGGCAAACCGAAAATCGCGCCCATGTGGTCTATAGTCATAAATATCAAAGCAATTACCTTTAACACAAATGTATTCAAAAAAAAACCTTCTTTCGAAAAGGATTAGAAACACTTTAAATTATACATTTTATCTTTAAATTAATCAAATCAAAATAGGTGCATTGCAACTTTAGCGTATTGAATTTATGTGACGACCATGCCATAATGGGTATTAGAAAATTATATTAACGTAGCGGTATAGATGGGAGGGGCCAATGAGGGTAATTGTTTTGATATGTATTGCCTTTATTACACTAAAAATAAATGTTTATGCAGAAGAAAAAGTTTTGCTGGATGTACCTTCTTATAACCAAAGGGAATTGGGGCTATGGACAGGTTGTGAAATTGTATCTGTTGCAATGGTTTTAAATTATGAATTTTCTGTTGACGCTATATTTCTGGCCGAAACAATGCCGAAGTCCCCAGACCCGAATAAAGGGTATGTTGGGGACCCGTATTCCAAAACAGGGTTTACTATTTTCCCTACAGCTTTGGAGGGGGTTATAGAAATGTATGCCCCGGTTTATAATATGTCAGGCTGCACTATAGATGGTTTGAAAGGGCAGCTAAGGCTTGGCATGCCTGTAGCGGTATGGGTTAACGGGCTTGGGTTTAATGTCCACTGCATTGCCCTAACAGGGTATGATAGTGAAGGGTTTTATTATAATGACCCATGGACCGGCGAAAAAAATGTACATATAGGTTTTGGCACATTTGAAGATATGTGGGGCAAGGCGATTTATGACGAGTCTACAGGGTACCCATACAGCGGCAGGAAAGCCATAAGCTATTATAAAAGTGGGGGCGGGGAAGGGCTTTCCCCGGAAGGTAACGGCGAAGGGCTGGTGCCAGAAAAAAGCGGGCTGGAAAAAAATCAATTAAAAATAAACGGGTTAGATGCAGAGGAATTGAAAGCAGATGAATTAGAAAAGAATGCGCCGGAAATAATTAGTGGGCTTGTAAAATATATCCCAGTTTTAAGGGCTTTAGCCTAAAACATAATAAAGTTATAATGAGGAGGAGCTATTATGCATGGAGAGGGTTTAATTTTAGGTAAGTGGAATTTTATATTTTTATTGGGCGAATCAGGCGGCGGCAAAGGCACGTTAGTCAAAAATATCAAGGATTTTTGGATGCCGGGTTTGAAATGTACGAGTATGGGCGATATTTTCAGGGAAAAATCGAAAACAGATGAAACCATTAAAACGTTGACAGAACAAGGCGTATTAATTGACGACGATATTACGATGGCTATTTTTCAAGAGTTTGCACTGGCAAATACCCCCGGTTTAATTGATGGCTTCCCAAGGAAGCGCAGCCAAGTTTTGCAGGCAATAAAGTTTATAAAAGAAGAAGGCTGGCGGGTATTGGTTTTAGATTTAAAATGTGATATAGAAGTTATTATTGAAAGGCTGCTTGCCAGGGGCCGTGCAGATGATAGGCTTGACATAATGTATAAGCGTAATTTAGACCATAGGACACTGCACCCAAAGGTAATTAAAGAAATAAGGACTAGGCCCGATTTATTTGATATAGTAACCTTAGATGGCAATAAATCATCAGATTATGTATTTACAGAATTTTTAATTTCGTTATTGAGGGAAGTCGAATTATTATATTTATATGACCTGAAAGATTTCTCAGCCAATTTTTCTGTTATGCAGTCAGAAACAACTGTTGATAATGCGCTTAACCGCGGGCTTTCTGAAATGCTTATTAAAATCCAAAAAGCAATTAACGAGTCTGATTTATAGGGTGGTATTTGATTGTGGCTTGCTAGTTAAGCCAAGCGGAATTGTTAAAAAACTTCCCCATGCCTTAAATATAACAAAGGGCAGGGGAAGTTTTGTGTAAAATAGTTTTACCTGATGGTTATTCTAGACAGGCCAATGCCCCCAAACCTGCCGTTATAAACAATAGCATATGACCGCTGTACACCGAGGTGGTCTGTGTATGTTATGCCTGTAGACGGTATTGTTTCCGGGACATTGGATTGAACGGACAATAAATCATTCGGTGTTAAGCTTGCTAGCTCCCTAACTATATTTGTGCTTGTAAATGTATCTGAGTTTCCGTCGTAAGATAGCTCATGGATTTTTAAATTTGTAAATGGCTCATTTGACCAAAAAAGGCTAACTTCGCTATATTGGCCGCTACTTACGGTAACGGGGGTTATATTTTGGAACTGCGTTTTGATTTGGCTGTTATCTTCAGTAAAAACTAAAGCGCCATCAATATCTGCCCGGTTTGCTATTGCGCCTTCATCTTGTATAAATACGGTACGGGTATTGGCTGACCATGCTACATGTGCGCCAATATTTTCGGCAACAAAGCGCATTGGCAAAAGAGACCTGTTATCCCTAACAACCGGTTTTGTGTCGAGGGTTACAGCTACATTATTTATATATGCAACCTGGCTGTCCAGTGTAAACCTAATGGTTGTTGTACCGCTTACAACTGTTGCTTGGCGTGTAGCGCCTTCCCATAAAACTTCAGCGCCTAAATTTTCAGATATTGCCCTTATTGGGACTAATAAGCGGTTATCCAAAATGATTGGGTTTGTATCGCTTGGTAAGTTTAAATTATTAATTATAATGTGTACATGAGGGGTTGTAGTACCAAGCCTTAATGCCGACCTTACCTCGCTTCTGGCTGAAGCCAGGTTAGTGTCAAAGTTCATTTTATTTATTGGGTATGCGGTGCTGTCAAGCAGTGTAATATCTTCCAGTACAGAGGTGCCAAGGTTTCTGCCATTTATACGGTTATTAAACGCCCTTCCGTCATTATAAACCGTATCCTTTAATAACTTGTCATTGTCAATATATAGCCTTGAATATTTAATTTCGCCAACATTGCTGCCTTCCAAAACGCTTGGTATTTTATTTTGGTTTGTAAATAATTTATAATATCCATCTAAATAGCCTATTTTTTCGAATTGGCCTTCGACTGCACCATAAACTTCACAAATAGAGCCACTATTTTGGCTTTTATTCACAAATATTTCCGGAACAGAATCTCCATTTATGTCATAAAAATTTATGCCCTCAATAAAGCTAAACGAGCTGTATTCGCTTTGTGCTGAATTATATAATTCCCGGCTTTCTTGTTCGGTATAATGTAATGTCACGTTTTTTTTCAAAAAATCGTTAATTTGGCTGCTGTATGCACTTGAAGCGCTAACCGCCATTGTGCCTGTTGCGATAAACGTTGCTAAAGCTATCAAAAATTTCAAAACAATACCCCCTAATATAACTGTTATAGTTTTGGGCACAAGAAAAAAATTTGCCCTATAACATTATAATGTGATTAACTAACGTTTTATGTGCCACTATGAGCCGAACCTTTCCAACCAAGTTTGTAATAAATCTTTGCTTTGGACTTGCTGCCAAACGTCGACATCTATCTGTATAAGCAAGTAATTAATTATGTACACAACAAGTAAAGCGAAAAAGATATATGGGAACCAAGACCTCAAATTTGGGTGCTTTGACCAATCATGCTTAATTACAAAATAAATTAAAATGCAAGCAAATACCACCGAAAAAAGCTCGTTATTATTCATTACCTATCACCTTTCAAGACATAAGATAAAAAACCTGTTTAATTTAAAGCTATATAAAAATATTTACGAAAATTTTCATTTTTTGTAGGCGGCTAAAGGGAAATTATTTTGTATTGGGGTAAATTCGTTTGACATAGCTGCTTTCGCTATAATGAAATATTTTACACTACTTTTATAAGCAAGTAAACTTTTATTCTAAATAAAGTAAAATCTTATTCTAAAATAACTTTTATAAATAAGTAACCAAAATTCCCTTCAGCTATTTTCAATTTCATGTCTATATAGTAAAATTAAAAATGTAAAGGAGAGGTTATAATGAATAAATTGGAAGCCTTTTTTGATTATGCGTGCCCATATTGCCTCAGGGGCCATAATTATTTATTGGCTGTCATGCCAAAATTTAAAAATATTGAGGTGGTTTGGCGGCCTTGCGAAGCGCACCCTAGGCCGGAAAAATATGGTTTGCACAGTGACCTTTGTGCTATGGGTATGTATTATATATTGGAAAATAATGCTGACATAATGGCTTATCATGAAATAATGTATGATGCCGCTATTACAAAAAAACTAGACATCGAAAATTTGGGCCTTATTTCTGATTTGGTTTCGGGCCTTGTTGATAAAAAAGAATTTTATAATGCTATTAAATCCGGAAAATATAGCGGCTTACTTAAGGTAAATAATGAAACGGCATGGGGCATGCATAATTTTTCCGCTGTCCCGTCATTTGTTTTAAATGGTAGGGTGCTTGTTTCCGCCGAAGGCATTGGGGTTACTGAAGGCATGCTCGAAGGCTTTCTAAGAACAGCTTGCCAGTAAGCCAAGGTTCAGATTTTTATTTGTTTATTAGGGTCAGTTATGGTATACTATCGCAAAATATCTACGTGGCATTATGAAGGGGGCCCTTTTATGGAGGACGTTTTTTATGAGCAATTAGTAAAAAAAAATAAAGATAAGCGCGATTTTTTAATCACTATTGGTTTATATGCTTTAGCTTTGATACTAATGGCGCTATGCCTGTTTTTTCTCAAGGCGGTTGGCATATTGCTTATTTTTTTCATTTATCTTGGGGCCTATCAACTTAATGCGAGGCGTAAGATTGAATATGAATATATTTTTACTAATGGCGAATTGGATATCGATTGTATATACAATAAGTCTAAAAGGAAGAGGATGTGTACAGTTGCTTTGTCAGAGGTGGAGATTATGGCCCATATAGATGACAAAAATAACATGGGGCAATTTAGTACAGTGCAAGAAACTAAAGACTACTCAAGCGGGTTAGTAAATAAAAATACTTATTGCCTGCTTGCTTCTAACAACGGAAAAAAAACAAAATTCATTATTGAACCCAATGAGGTGTTATTAAAAGCTTTTTCCAGATATTTAACGCCTAGGAAACTCTTCATAAAAAAATAGCCTTGCCGCCGCTTTTAGAGGGGTACATTACAAATGGCGGGGAACTGGCATATATTTTTAAAATATACCGAAAGTTATTATCTCACGGGAGGTTAATTTATTATGCATAAATTAGTTAAAGAGGGGCTTACCTTTGATGATGTGCTTTTGATTCCGGCAGAGTCAGAAGTAGTTGCTTCAGAAGTGGATATTAAAACAAAGCTGACAAAAACTATTTCCTTGAACTCTCCGCTTTTGAGCGCTAGCATGGATACAGTTACCGAATCCAGGATGGCGATTGCGATGGCGCGCCAAGGGGGGATAGGGATCATTCACAAAAATATGTCGATAGAGGAGCAGGCCAGCGAGGTTGACAAAGTAAAACGCTCGGAGCACGGTGTTATTACCGACCCATTTTTCCTATCGCCAAACCATTATGTATATGAAGCAAACAATTTAATGAGCAGGTACCATATTTCGGGTGTACCTATTACTGAAAATGATAAATTAATTGGGATAATAACGAACCGTGATTTGCGTTTCGAAACTGACCATAACAAAAAGATTTATGAAGTGATGACCAGGGAAAACTTGATAACAGCACCGGAAGGGACTACACTCGACGAGGCTAAAAAAATACTTACTAAATATAAAATCGAAAAGCTGCCTATAGTAGATGATAATTATATGCTTAAGGGGCTTATAACCATAAAAGATATTGAGAAGGCGATCAAATACCCAAATGCCGCAAAGGATAAGCATGGGAGGCTTTTAGTTGGGGCGGCTATAGGTATAACTGATGATATTATGGAAAGGGCAGCGGCGCTTTTAGAAGCCAAGGCAGACGTAATATCGTTAGATACGGCACATGGCCATTCAATGAACGTAATAAGGGCCCTTAAAAATATTAGGCGGGAACACCCTCATGCACAAATTATTGCGGGGAATGTAGCTACTGCTGAGGGCACGCTTGCCCTTATAGAAGCCGGGGCGTCTGCAATAAAAGTAGGGATCGGCCCTGGCTCTATTTGTACAACACGGGTCGTCGCCGGAATCGGCGTACCACAAATTACAGCTATTTATGATTGCGCAGAAGCGGCGAAGCCATACGGCATACCGGTAATAGCAGATGGCGGCATAAAATATTCTGGCGATATCGCTAAAGCAATTGCGGCCGGGGCGCATACCGTAATGATCGGGAGCTTGTTTGCCGGTTGTGAGGAAAGCCCGGGCGAGATTGAGCTTTATAAAGGCAGGAAATATAAAGTTTATATAGGCATGGGCTCGTTAACCGCAATGAAACGCGGCAGCAGTGACCGGTATTTCCAAAAGAATGACAAAAAATTGGTCCCTGAAGGCGTGGAAGGCCGCGTAGCTTACAAGGGCCCTGTTATAGATACTGTTTATCAATTAATGGGCGGGCTTAAGGCCGGCATGGGTTACTGTGGCGCAAAAACAATCCAGGCCCTTATTGATAACGGCAAATTTATGAGGATTACATCCGCAGGCCTAAGGGAGAGCCACCCCCATGATATCCATATTACAAAAGAGTCGCCAAACTATTCGGTAGAAATTATTTAGCTTTAATTTATAAAATTCCCCTGGAGGTATATATGGAGCACGAAACAATAATTGTATTGGATTTTGGCGGTTTGTATGAGCAGCTTATTGCCCGGCAGGTTAGGGCCAATAATATATATTGTGAGGTTTTGCCTTTTGATACGCCTATTAATACTTTGATGGCAAAACAGCCCAAAGGTTTTATTTTCACAGAAAAACCTATAGCTGCCACAGATGGGGTTGATAGCTTAGCTGGCGAAAAAATTAACCAAGGGCTGCTTGAACTTGGCATACCGGTTTTAGGTATTAGCGCCAAATCGTTGAGCCAATTTAATATTAATGAAGCGCTTGAACCTATCGGCCAGCCTGGGGGCTTAATTTCTGCGGTTAAACAGAAAAATATTTATTTGGCAGATATAAACCCGGAAGACATAGCCGCCTTTCATGGCAACGAGCTATTAGAACATTTTCTTTATAATATCTGTGGCTTAAATGGCGACTGGCTAATGTCTGACTTTGCTGAAGGGATGGTTGAATCCCTTAAGCAGAAAGTTGGCAGCAAAAAAGCCATATGCGCTTTATCCGGCGGCGTGGATTCTACTGTAGCCGCTGTTATGGTGCATAAAGCCATAGGGAACAATTTAACATGCATTTTTGTAGACCATGGGCTCATGCGCTTAAACGAAGGCGATGAGGTTATGGGCATTTTTGATAAATTTGGGCTAAACACTGTTAGGGTTAATGCCCAAGACAGGTTTTTGAACAAATTAAAAGGGGTATCTAACCCTGAAGAAAAACGGAAAATTATTGGCGAAGAATTTATCCGGGTGTTTGAAGAGGAAGCTAAAAAAATCGGTGGCGTAGATTATTTAGTGCAAGGTACAATTTACCCGGATATTATAGAAAGCGGCACAAAAAATTCGGGGCTTGTTAAATCACACCATAATGTTGGCGGGTTGCCGGATGTAATAGATTTTAAAGAAATTATTGAGCCGCTTAGGGATTTGTTTAAAGATGAGGTAAGGAAAGTTGGGCTTACGCTGGGTATAGATGAAGATTTAGTTTACCGCCAGCCTTTCCCTGGCCCCGGCCTCGCAGTAAGGTCCCTTGGGGAGTTAACAAAAGAGAAGCTGGATATTTTAAGGCAGGCGGATTTTATTTACCGTGATGAAATAAAAAAAGCTAAACTGGACAGGGTCATTTGGCAATACTTTGCCGTATTGACTGGGCTTAAGTCTGTTGGTGTTAAAAGTGGGGAAAGGACTTATTCTTACACAATAGCCCTTAGGGCTGTAACAAGTGTTGACGCTATGACCGCAACCTGGTACCCTATACCTTTTGAAACATTAGACAGTATTTCCAAACGGATTGTTAACGAATGCCCGCAGGTTAATAGGGTTGTTTATGATATTACATCTAAGCCGCCGGCCACGATTGAGTGGGAATAGGTAGGGAAAGTACCATTTTTGTTGATATATCAACGTTTTTAGGGCTTCAAAAAGGGTCCTGATGTGATTTTGATATGCAAACAACAAAATAGAAACTTTTTATCCGTAGGTTTCAACGTGAAAAACAAGGTTCTGTGATTGAATGTTACTGTCAAGTAAAATGAGGCTATTATTGGCAAAGAAAAATCCCCCTCCAAGCAATAAGTTAAAAAATATGTTCTATGGACCTTTGCATTTGCCGTCCTGCCAAGCCATAGGAGCACTTTACTGTTTAGGGTGGGGAAATTTTGTTTGCCATTTTTGGCCCGTTTTAGTTTACCAGTTACAGGCTGACAGGATCAATGGGCTTCCGTCCGGTTTCTGAATAATATGGTGCTGCTATTTCATATATAAAATCAAAATCGATGATATCGTTTATTCGTAAGCGATGAGTAAGATACCGTTCCTCAAGTTAAGAATTATGTGAAATAATAGAGGGGAATTGGAGAGCCATAAAGCAATAGC
>JAITVM010000073.1 GCA_031285815.1 Clostridiales bacterium
GTAATATTTTCTGTTTTGTCTTGCTCTTCAGTAGTTTCTTCTTTAGTGTCGTCTTGAAAAATCACATTAAAAGTCCCAATGATGTCATCGGGGTATGGTTCGCTAGATTCGTTAGCAGGGCCTGGTATTTCGGGCGGGGTATCGTTTTGCGCATATAAACGTTCAGCAATACTTGACTGTGTATGCAGGTATGCCTCTATATTTTCTTCATCAGTGCCTGGTTTATTATCATCAAATTTAAATAATGCCTCTTTTTGGAATTTTATATACGGCAGTGTTTCACATAGCAATAACTGGTTATATGCATCGCTTTTATTTAAAAATATTAGTAAGAAAATTGTGGCTACAGACAAAATTGTGCCTTGTGACGCTTTTTTTAAATAAAACATATCTCTGTTCTTTTTTTGCATTTGTGAACTACCCCTTTTCTTATAAATTAGATATTTGAAGGGCAATATCGCCCCGGTATTAGCGGCCAATAAAAATTCAACATACTAAGCGGGCTTGGTAATTGGCTTAAGCGGAGCTTAAAAGGCATTTGTGCCAGGCCGGGCTGTATGGGTGTCGCTATAGAGATAAAACGCTTTATTTATAAAATATGAGGTTTTTATTTTGATTAGAACCTGATTTTTTTCGATTATGCTAATTTCAAAAAAGTAAGTTTTAATTGGCAACAGCTAATCTATATTTTAAAATTCGTTATTGTTGAAGAAAAAATGGTTTTATGATAGTATTGTTAATAGATTTGATTTTGATAGGCAAAATTTTGGCATTTATGCATAACAGGAGGCGGCATGGAATTGCGGGCTAGGGATTATTCGATAGATTTTCTTAAGGCGTTGGCGGTAACTGGGGTAATAATGATACATGTCAGCTCGAAAGGGTATATTTACCCAGTAGGTTCTATAAATTGGGTTTCATCGTTATTTTGGTCAACAATTTCTAGGGCCAGTTTCCCAATTTTTTTAATGTGTAGCGGGGCTTTGCTTTTAAGCGGAAGCGAAGGGTTAACTATAAAAAAATTATTTACCAAAAATTTAAAAAGGATAATTGTAGCGTTGTTTTTTTGGGCACTTGCTTACAGCATGTACCATCTAATTAATAATGGCAACCTAAATATTCAAAGCTTTACTTACGCAATTAAAGAGGTAATTTTATTCCGCCACGAATTCCATTTATACTATTTGCATATTATGGTTATTGTATACCTGTGCCTGCCGATCACTGTGATAATTACGAATAATGCTACAAAGGGCCAATTGCGGTACATACTGGCATTTTGGTTTGTATTCGCTGTTTTATACCCTACAGTGAAACCTTTTTGGCCGTTTACGTTAATAACGGGGATGCCTAACCAATGGATGCTTAACATGACATATGCGTCCATTGGTTATGGGGTTTTAGGGTTTTATATAAAAAAATACCCGCTTAAAGCTAAGCTTGCCTATGTTTCCCTATTTTTAGCCGGGTCATTATTGATTTTTATTTCAGTTTGGGTTATTTCTGTTAAACAAAAATTCTTATTTGAGAATTTTTTTGAAGGCATGTCACCATTTGTGTGTATGATGGCAGCAGGCTTATTTGGCTACTGTACAAATTATGTTAAAAGCCCGCCGGGCATAATAACCCATATTTCGAAAGCTTCATTTTGTATTTACCTTGTGCATATATTTTTTTTGTATGAGTTCATAGGTTTTGGCTTTACCGTTTCGGTTTTTCCATGTATTATTTCTATACCTATAATGGTTTCGGCTATTTTTATGTGCTCATGGGTATTTTATATTATAATGTCACACATCCCTATAGCTAATAAATGGCTGGTTTAACCTCCACCTATATTTGATAATAGCTTGGCTTTATGATAATATTTATAATTATACAAGCAAAAAATTCAATTAAGGCTTAGTATGAAGTTTAAATTTTGGGGATGATAATTTGATAAAAAATATAGTATTTGATATCGGAAGGGTATTAATCCAATATGAGCCTCTCGATTATTTAAAATCGCTGGGGTATACAGATGCCCAAGTTACAGAGCTTAATGGCGCTATGTTCGGGAACCCGTTTTGGGTGGAGTTTGACAGGGGGTCATATACATTCGCAGAAGGTATTGCATACTTGCAGGAAAGAAACCCGCATATTAAAGATGATATTGCCAAAGTCCTACATAAAGATTGGTTTGATATTTTAGAGGAGAAAAAAGAGACGTCTGATTTTTTGCGCAAACTAAAAAAAGATGGGTATAAAATTTATTTCCTTTCGAACTTTTCTGTAGAGGGGTTTGAATATATCTACAAGAAATATGATTTTTTTAGCTTATGCGATGGCAAAGTAGTTTCGGGGTATATTAAACAAGTTAAACCGGACGAGGGTATATATAAATATTTATTAAGAGAATATAACTTGGAGCCTGAAGAGTGTTTGTTTATCGACGATTCTGAAGCAAATATTAAGGTCGCCCAAAAGCTCGGGTTTAATACAATTTTATTTAACAATATTGAAGAATGTATTGAGGAATTTGGCAAGGCCGTTAACATAACCTGATTTAATATAAAACCCTTTAAGCTATAGCTAACCCGGTTGTTATGTGGTTATAGCTTAAAGGGTTTTTTGTTACCATATTTTAATACGTTTGTGTTCCGGCAGGTACATGCCATCTTTTTCTGTAACCCTATAAGAACTATAAAATTCTGGAATATGCTGAAGTATAAAATTTACACGTAGCTTGCTCGGCGGGTGGGTGTCTATAGAGAGCAAATAAGATGCCAATTCGGGGGACATCCTGCATGCCCATATAGAAGACCAGGCTTCAAACGCTTTATTCAAATTAGCATCTGGGGAATCATCCAAAATATCTAAAATACAAGACATAGCCCCTAAATCTGATATTGTTTCGCTGGTACATAATTCGCCATTGACGCATAAGCTGCCGGTGAAATTGACCTCCGACAATGAACCGGATACTTTTTTAGTCAACGCATTAAATTTTTTGTAGTCTTCTGGGGCCCACCAATTTGTGATTGTCCCATTTTTGTCAAATTGTGACCCATTGTTATCAAAAGCGTGGGTTATTTCATGTGCTACTACTGCGCCAATGGCACCAAGGTTTTCTTCACGTGGTGCATCTTTATTGTAGAAGGGGGCATTTAATATACCCAAAGGTATAACGATAGAATTATCTGTGGATGAATAAAAAGCATTTACCATAAATGTAGGCAAAGACTCCCAAAAACTTGAGCCCACAGGTTTTGTTAGCATATCCAAAAGGGCAGAATAAGATGTGTCACAATAATTAATATAAAAATCAATTAAGTTTCCGCCATCAACCCTAGGTTTAATTTCGTATTCAGTATTTTTTAAAGGCTCATCAGGGTAAGCAATTTGGGCTTTCATTGCATCAAGTTTAGTTAGCGCTTCTTTTTTTGTTTCCCCACTCATCCAACCGAGGGCGGCAACCCTTTCAAGGTATTTGTTTTTGACACTGCTGACGATTTCTAAAACGTCTTTTTTTATTTCTGGGCTGCCGTATTTTTCATAATATAAACGTGAAAAAGCTTTTGACATATATTTTGACACAAAATTTTGGGCACGTTGCCCTAGGGGCTCTTTGCCCCCGGTTTGGCCAAATATTGCATTATTTAATTCATCCTTAAGGCCTAGGCAGTCATCCCCAAGCATAGGGGCACAGCCAGAGATGACAGATAAAATGGCATAGTCTTTTAAAGCCCGCAAATTTTCTTTAGTATAAAGGCTTTCGGCAAACTCAATATATTCTGTGTTTGGGCAATAGATGTTTAAACTTTTGGCCACACTGTATAATTCAGGCATATAAGTTAGGCTGTTTGTAGTTTTGGTTATTTCGAGCATTTCTTTCCAGGTGGAAGCTTTATATAAAGTATTTGGGTCGGACAGTTTTTCCGGTGGCAATATTTTAAAAGACCTTGCCTTTTCTATTTCAAATATTGCATTAGCCCGCCCGCTGGTATTTTCTGATTCGCCGGCAAAGGTTAACAGGCTGGATAAATATTTTTTGTATGCTTCCTGTACAACTGCCATATCAGTATAGTATTCTTTGGAGCCAAGGGCTAACGGCGATGGCAATACAATAACTGAATATTTTGTAGCGTCTTTTTTTGCATCAGCATTAACGGAAAGGCTATAGAATGGCATATAGTCAAAATATTTAGCCTGCTTTTTAGCCAATGCCAGTAGCCCTTCAATAGATTCAACAGCATTTATTTCATCTATATAAGTTTTTAGGTTATTAATATTTTTTGAGCGGGCACCTGTATCCATGTACATTTGGTACAACTCATTAATTTTCCATTCATCTGACCCTTCTTTTAAAGCCTTATTTTCTAAAATTCCGCCAAGTATTGTGTTTAGCTGGTTTTTTACTAATATATCTACGTCCGAAAAAGTGCTGGCAGATAAATACCCTGGGGCAATTGTTGCGTTAGCTAAATATTTGCGGTTTGTATATGCGTAGAAGTCATCCTTTAATGATTTTTGTGCCAGGGCATAAGGGCTGCCCTCAAACATTTTTGCGGTGCTAATAGCGTTTACAAAAATTAGTGCCTCAGATACGGTAAGCTTACTTTTGGATATAAGCCCAGCTGTAGCCATATCAAGGTCAAGCAAAACACTTGCAGGGGGCTTGGCCCACCCGGGTATATTCAAACCGCTTACATTGATGCCTTCTACTGGTTTAAACCCTAAAATATTATTTATGGCCACGGCGGCTTCGGCCCCGGAAACCGTAGAACCAGGTGAAACCATTCCAACGTTATCGGGCAAATAACCCGCTGATTTTGCGGTTAATAGCTCATAAGCATAAGGGTGGGCTTCTGAA
>JAITVM010000074.1 GCA_031285815.1 Clostridiales bacterium
AACTAATAAAACAGACCCTAACTTCCTAAAAAAGTGAACTTTCATTCCGTTAACAACATCTTCAGCATCAGCTTTAGTGCCGCGGTAAATATCAATATAGGGCCTGATATATGAAACCGCCGCCACATATATTATAGCAAAAGGTACTACGTTTATTAATGGCACCCACATAAATAAAGATAATATTGTAGAAATGCCCATAAATATTAAAAACGCGCATATTGCCGTTGACCATTGATTTTTCATACCAAGCCTGGCAATAAGTTTTATTTCTCTCCTTGTTTTCATAACTAGCCCCCTATTTTTTATACATACTAATTGTATTCGGCATTATATACGTCAAAAATTAATAATAGTCTGGTTATCATTAATTTTTTATAAAACTGGGCCCCCTATATCCGGCACAAAGTTTTACTACGCAAAATATTCCTTATGCCAAACCAAAAACATATAAATTGTCCAAATTTTACGGCTGTTATCTTCTTTCCCTTCTTTATGCCTATCTAGTAATTTTATAATCTCTTCCGGTTTAAAAAACTTTTTCGCTGTTGCGGAACTAAATTCACCCAAAACTTTATTATAATACTCGTCCTCTTTTAGCCATATCCTAATCGGCACAGGGAACCCTAATTTCTTTTTATTGGCCACCTCTTCCGGCAAATGCCTATGCGCGGCTTTCCTGAAAGCAAGCTTTGTCCCGGCCTTCCCGACCTTTAAATTATTAGGCAGCCTGGATGCCAGTTCAAAAACTTTTATATCTAAAAATGGTACACGCACTTCTAGGGAATTAGCCATGCTCATTTTATCAGCTTTAAGTAGTATATCGCCCAAAAGCCAAAAATGGATATCTATATACTGCATTTTTGTAACATCATCATAGCCTTTAATCCTATCATAATAGGGTTTCGTCAGCTCTTTCGGGTCATACTTCCCTTCATAGCCACTTAGGATTTTTTCCCGCTCTTCTTTTGAAAATATTTTGGCGTTTCCGATAAAACGTTCTTCAACATCCTGGCTAGCCCTGATTAAAAGGTTTTTCCCTTTTATATTAAACGGTATGGCTTTAGCTACGGCCCCTAAAAATTTACGCAAAAATTTAGGGAGCCCGGTTAAAAATTTAATATCCATAGGCTCCTTATAGATATTATAGCCACCAAAAAATTCATCCGCGCCTTCACCAGAAAGCGCTATTTTAAGATGCTTGGATGCCTCTTTGCTAACAAAATATAAAGCCACCGCAGATGGGTCCGCTAGGGGCTCGTCCATATGGTATTGGATCTTAGGCAGCACATTCCAATAGTCTTCCTTAGATATCATTTTATCATAGTTCTCTACCCCAACTTTTTCAGCCAGATTTTTTGCATAACTAATTTCATTATACTTGTCGTAATCAAAACCCACCGTAAAAGTTTTCTTCCCGTTAAAGCATGAGGCAACGTATGAAGAATCTACGCCGCTAGATAAAAAAGACCCAACCTCAACGTCGCTAACCTTATGGTACTCTATACTCTCCAAAATAGTTTTATCTATTAAATCAACAGCCTCTTCCCCACTAATAGGCGACGGGTCAAATTTAGGCTCAAAATACCGTTTAATTGTTAATTTGCCTTCTTTAAATACTAAATAATGTGATGGGTACAGTTTATGGACCCCTTTGAAAAAAGTTTCAGCCAATACAGAGTATTGAAAAGTAAGGTAATTTTCTAAAGCCAAGGTATTAACCTTTTTTTCATAATACGGGTAATCTAAAATAGATTTTATCTCAGAGCTAAAAACGAGGTTGCCATTTATGGCAGTATAGTAAAATGGTTTTATCCCAAAATAATCCCTAAACCCAAATAGGGAATTATCACGCTTATCAAAAATAACCGCAGCAAACATGCCCCTCAAGCGGGTAATCATGTCATAGCCCATCTCTTCATACAAATGCACTAATACCTCGGTATCTGATTTCGTATAAAAATCATGCCCTTTACCCTTTAGTTCCTCCGTCAGCTCTTTATAATTATAAATTTCACCATTTAACAACACCACAATAGACTTGTCCTCATTAAAAATAGGCTGGGACCCGCCGTCTAAATCTATCATGCTAAGCCTTCTAAAACCTAATGTAACAAACTCATCAGAATATATGCCGCTGCTGTCTGGCCCCCTATGGATAATCCTATCCATCATTGTATTAATAATTATGTCATTATTCGGGACAGTCCCCGTAAAACCTGTGAACCCACACATAAAATTTCTCCTCATTAAAAAACTTCATATACTAGCCAAGCTGTTATAAGAAATCATGTTGAACTGTAGAAAATGTACCATAAATAAGCTACAAATGCAATTATTTAAAAGATTTTTTTAACAAAAAATCAAAATTGTATATATAAGTATAACAAGAATTAAATCCGATAATAAATTAATAACAATATCTTAATATCCAAAATAAAAAGATTTGACCTAGCAATTTAGAAATAGTGTTATAGATGGCTTCAGTGATTTTGAGGAGGTATTATTAAATGTCAGTTGCAACTTTGAAAAAACAAGAGATTTTACTTGAAACAGGCACAAATGAATTAGAGATAATGGAATTCACAATAGATGGGAAGCATTTCGGGATTAATGTCGCCAAAGTAACTGAGATTATGCAGTATCAAAATATCACCTCCATGCCAAACTCGAACCAATATGTGGAGGGCATCTTCAAGCCCCGTGACATGATTATGGTTGTAATAAACCTTGGCGCATATTTAAATTTAAATACAGTCAGCGATGATGAAAGGGATATCCTAATCATAACTAACTTCAATAAAACAAGCTCAGCGTTCCATGTCCATTCTGTTGAGGCAATCCACAGGATTTCTTGGTCCAACATAGAAAAGCCCGACAAAGCGATTTATGGGACCGAGGACGGTTTAGCTACCGGTATTGCCAGGCTGGAAAACCGGCTGATTACCATCCTTGATTTTGAAAAAATAATTGCGGACATCTGCCCGGAGAAATCTATCCAGCTTTCGGATTTAAAAGTTTTAGGCAAACGCCAGGAATATGAAAAGCCTATCATGGTAGTTGAAGACTCGCCTTTATTAGAAAAGCTTATAGTAGAGGCCTTGCACCAATCAGGCTACGCTAATATAGAATGCTTTTTAAACGGCGAAGAGGCCTGGGAAAAGCTTTTGCAATATAGGAAAAATAATAGCGATGATTTAAAATCGGCAGTGTCTTGTATTATTACAGATATTGAAATGCCCCGGATGGACGGGTTAAGGCTTACAAAACTTATAAATTCAGACCCTACCCTTCAGGTAATCCCGGTTATAATCTTCTCTTCATTAATAACAGAAGAGATGCGCAACAAATGCAGGTCTGTAGGCTCGGTAGCAGAAATCAGCAAACCTGAAATCGGCAGGCTGATTAAACTTATTGACCAATACAGCTTGTAAGCATTTAAATATGATTTAAAAATATTAAATAAAAAAAGGCCTTTGTGTAGCTGCAAAGGTTTTTTTATTTGCCACCATATTGCCTATCAAACCCACCCAAGTTTACTGCCGGAAGTTTGCAAATGTGGGTTATCAAAAATCTTGGTAAATATACATTATCACCTAAAATATATTTTTTTATTAACATAAAATTAAAAAATGCTATCAAAAAGAATTGCTTTCGTCAAAATGATTAGATTTTTAATTATATTCGAAAATATTTTAATAAACTTTTTACTAATAATAATATTTGAAATTTGTTAATTATGTATTATAATTAAACTATCTTTAATTTAATAAAAAATAAATTTTATAATTTATTACTTATCTGTTTTTTATTTTTGTGAAATTACTATACCAAATAATCGAATTTGGTTTTTAAATATATATCTCTTTTGTTTATTATTGTCAAATTATGTTGGTTTATTATATAGTTATTGTGCTGTTTTTAGAGGAGGAAAAAAATGAAGCTTGCGACCTGCGGTTATGAAGGCAAAACCATTTCAGGCGTTATTATAAATGATTCAATTATACCGTTTTCAGAGATTTTTGGCAAAGACTATTCAATGCTTGAATTTATAAATTTTCAAAACGAAGAAAAACTCAGCCAGTTACCCTTAAATGAAAAAGATTTTCCCGGCATCCCTTTAGATAAAATTACATTACTATCACCTATACCTTACCCTTTTAGGAATGTTATATGCTTAGGTAAAAATTATTCGGGGCATATTAAAGAATTGGCAAGCTTTACCGGTGTTGCGGCAAATAGTGAAAAGCCAATTTATTTTACAAAATCCGCTTACCCTGCCGTCGCCCCCGGTGGTTTTATTTCGTCGCATCAAGATATTACCGGTATGCTTGATTATGAAGCGGAGCTCGCTGTTATTATCGGCAAGCCCGCAAAAAATATATCTGCCGATGAGGCTTATGATTATGTTTTCGGATACACTATTTTGAATGATATCTCCGCAAGGGATATCCAAAAATCACATACACAATGGTTCCGGGGGAAATCCCTGGACCTTACTTGCCCAATCGGCCCATGGATTGTAACTGCGGCTGAATTTAATACACCAATAGAGCTTGATATATCTTGTTATGTAAATGGTGAGTTGCGCCAATCTTCAAACACTAGGCATATGATTTTTAGTATACCGTTTGTGGTTTCTGAATTATCTAAAGGCATGCAGCTTTACCCCGGCGATATAATTGCCACAGGTACACCAGAAGGGGTTGGCCAGGGTTTTGACCCACCCAAATATTTGCGGCCAGGTGACACAACCGAGTGTGTCATAGAAAATATAGGTTCATTAAAGAATACAATTAAATAACCGTTATTAAAAACATTTAGGATTGGGTTTGGTGTGTATGTATGTGAATAAAATCCTCTTAGAATGGGTACAATCTTTAATAGAGACGGTTATTATAGTAGCTGTATTATTTATTTTTTGCTGGCCTCTAAAGATAGACGGCCGTTCTATGGAGCCTACGTTTTTTTCAGGGGATAGGGTTTTTATCTCCCGCTTTTGTACGGTGTTCAGCAATATTGAAAATTCTGATGTTATTGTATGCAATATAATAGAAGATGGTAAGGAAATCTCGATTTTAAAACGAGTTATTGCTGCCCCTTATGATACAATTAGAATCGAAAATGGTCAAGTTTACGTAAACGGTAAACTTTTAGAAGAAGAATACGTATCTTTTAACGTAGAGTTTGATTATGATGAAGCGACATTAAAAGATGGCGAATACTTTGTGATGGGCGATAATAGGGAGCTAAGTTATGATAGTAGGTACATGGGTTTTATCAAAGAAGAGGATATAGTCGGAAAGGTTATTTTAAAATGGTTCCCTTTTAGTAAGGCAGCCGTTTTCTGAAAGGACGGTGAAAACTGTTGCTTCCTTGAAGCAGCAGTGTAAAAATTGTTATTACAAAAAGATCTATATGATACCAAGAAGCACATAAAAAGGAATATAGGCAGCAAAGTTAAATTAGAATTCAATAAAGGCCGCCAAAAATTCTATGTTGGAAACGGCGTTATTTCTAATGTATACCCAAGCATTTTTACCGTGCAGCTCTTTGACGGCGAAGACCCTTCAAGAAAATTATCTTTTAGCTATGTAGATATTTTGACTAAATCTGTTAATTTAACTTTATGTGAATAGCCTAATTTTAAAAAAATAAAACCGCTGGCCGCCTAAAAAGCCCCATCGGTTTTATTTTTTTACTTTTATTTAAATTGGAAATAAAACACATATACGGATAAAACCGCGTGCCCACGAAATTTTTATCGTTATTATGCCGATATACACTTATACTCTTAAAGGCTGGTATAAAAATATGACAAACCTTTGCTTGGCTCTCGTATTAATTGGCGCAATTATTATGGGGTGCAGTATACTGGATTATTACCGCGTCCTTGAATATATGAAAAAACAAGCGTACGAGAAAAAAATATTTAATAATAAAATATATATTGCCTCATTTATAATGATGGTATTTTTTTTCATTGGCTATATTTTTACCGGGTTTGTAATTAAAAATAGCGAATTCCATTTTGATCAATTGCTTATATCGCTTATCTTTTTCTTCGGGGCCATATTTGTCCTATGCATGGTAACTGTGCAATGGACCATGGCAAAAACGATTTCAAATAAAACAACAGAATTGATCCAATCTATGATATATTCAGTTGAGGCAAAAGACCTATACACAAAAGGCCATTCGGAACATGTTTTTAAATTGGTGGTATTATTTTATAATTACTTGCCCCAAGATATAAAATCTAACATAAATTATACTAAATTAAGCGATGCCGCCCTTCTGCATGATATTGGTAAAATCGGGATCCCGGACGGTATCCTCAATAAGCCCGGGAAACTAAACGAAGAGGAATGGGAAATAATCCGGGGCCACCCAAAAAATGCAAAATCTATCCTGGAGAAAACATCCTACCGCGAAATAAGCGATATGGTACTTTACCACCATGAGCGGATAGACGGAAACGGATACTATAAAATACCCGAACACATGATACCTTTGGAATCCAAAATTATTGCGATTGCGGATACTTTTTCTGCCCTGTACACCGATAGGGTCTACCGAAAAAAATTCCCATTTGATAAAGCCATTTCTATTTTAAAAGAGGCAAGCGGTACTCAACTGGATTCCAAGCTTGTAGATATCTTTTGCAGCATACCGGAAGAAGAATTTAATAACGCTTCTGTAGATTCCATTTAAAATATTGCGGCGCTAGTCTAAATAACGCCGCATTCTAACCCCTCAAAATAGCGCCATACCCTTCACTGCCCCGCCATTCCCCTTGAAGCCCCATATTTTTGCTGTGGCATTTTCTAAATTGGCTTAAGCCCTCCCCCCGTTTTTAACATAAATTAACCAAGCGGTACCGCCAAAATAATAGTAATATTTAATGCGCCGGTTAATATACTGTATATATACGTCTAAAGGAGGTTTTATTTTAATGCATAATCTTGTAAAAGAGAAGATTTGCCTAGACCAAAAAATAGGCAAGGAAGTTAGCCAATTATTATTAGAAGGCGACATAATAGTACCTGACGTAAAACCGGATATGTCTGTCATACTGCAAACAGATTCTAGTGTCTGCATAAATAAAGTCGAGCTGAGCAATGATAGGGTAAACTTTATGGGGCGGCTTGACATATCAGTTTTATATTTAGCGAAGGGTGCTGAAAAACCCGTACATAGCATGAATATCTCAACACATATAGACGATTTTATTAATATGGACGGAATTACAAAAGAAATGTGGGGCGACGTGAAGGCTTCTATCGCTAATATAGAATATAAAATGTTAAACGACAGGAAAATAAACTATAGGGCTATTGTTGATGTAACCGTCAGCGGCGAATATTCTGAAATGCGGGAGGTCGTGGTGGATATAGACGACATACCGGAAAGCCAATGCCTTAAATCTTCGCTTAACTTAAATAAATCTGTTGAAAACAAAGTGGATAAGTTTATTGTTAAGGACGAAATAACAATACCATCCGGCAAGCCTAACATACGTGAAATTTTACAATGCACTGTGGATATAAATAATAAAGACATCAGGGTTTCTAACGGCAAAATTAATATTAACGGCGAGCTGACCGTCACAACCCTTTATAAATGCGACGATGATATTAGCGTAATAGAATTTTTAGAAAACGAGATCCCGTTTAACGGGGCTGTAGAAGTCGCCAATGCCCGGGACGATATGTTCTCTGACGTAACCTTAACTATACTTGATAAATATTTGCAAATAAAGCCCGATTCGGATGGCGAAGACAGGGTTATTGAAATAGAGGTAACTATTTCTTCTATTATAAAAGTAAGTATGATAGAAACATTGCAGGTATTAAAAGACGCCTATATAATCAACGAAAAACTGAACCTAAATAAAATACCGGTTAAATACCCCAAGCTTGTCTGCCGGAACAAAAACCAGACCCCTATAAAAGAAATTATCCAGATGGACGAAGGCACCCCCGATATGCTCCAAATTTACCGCATAGCCGGAAAGCCATATTTAGATATGATAAAGGTAATGGATGATAAGGTTTTAGTGGAAGGCGTTATTGAAACAAATGTCTTATACGTGGCCGAATCTGATAATACACCCCTGTTTTCATTTAATACTATACTCCCGTATAAGCAGCTTATAGAAACCAAGGGCACAAAACAAAATATGAATGTGTCCGTGGATGTTAATATTGACCATATCGGCTTTAATTTATTAAGCGGCCGGGAGGTTGAAGTTAGGTTTTTGATGAGCTTTAACACCCAGGTCAATGAAGAAAAAGAATCGATTATGATAACAGACATTGATTTTTGTGAAATGGAGCAGGAATCATTAGACGGCTTTTCCAGTATTTCGGTTTACTCCGTACAGCCCGGCGATAATTTATTTGAAATAGCTAAAATGTTTAATACTACAATAAACGAAATCGTGGAACTAAATGCATTAGATAACCCAAACCATTTGCAAATAGCCCAAAAATTACTTATATTAAAAAAAGTTTAACATAAATTAATTTTCTTAAAAAGCAAAAATTAATTTTCTTAAAAAACAAAAATTAATTTTCTTTGCTCTCCTTGCATAGCCTTCAAGCTTAATTGCTTGTTGGCTATTTTATTTTTGCCCGCAAAAAATTTTCCAAACAATTTTCTACATTAATTTTGTAAAATCTTTAAATTATTGTTATAATAAGATAATTACGATTAAAATGGTAAAGGGGTAGCTTATATGGATATTCTTTTTACGCTTCAAAAAGAATTTAAACTAAATAAAGAGCACTTAGAGAATACTATAAAACTTATAGACGACGGGAACACTATACCTTTTATTGCCCGGTACCGCAAAGAGCTTACCGGCTCTATGGATGACCAGCTATTGCGCGGGCTTTATGACAGGCTTATGTATCTGCGTAATTTAGATGAAAAGCGCATGTCGGTTAAAAACTTGATAGCCGAACAAGGCAACCTGACAGAGGAAATAGAAGCCGCACTTTTAAACGCTTATACCCTTACCGAAATAGACGATATATACCGCCCGTTCCGCCCAAAACGCCGGACCAAAGCCACAATCGCAAAAGAAAAGGGACTGGAGCCCCTTGCGAATATTATTTGGGCACAGCTAATAACCTGCAATATTGAAGATATAGCCGAAGAATTTGTTGACAGCGGTAAAAACGTGGATTCTGTGGAGGATGCCATACTTGGGGCAAAAGACATTATTGCGGAAATTATATCTGACGACGCTAATATCCGTGGCATTATCCGTAAAGAATTAATGGATAACGCTATGCTACAGGTTAAAGCGGTTGACAAAACACAAGAATCCGTTTATGAAATGTATTATGATTTTCAAGAGCCCATCAATAAGCTTGCGCCGCATAGGGTTTTGGCCATTAACCGGGGCGAGAAGGAAAATTTTTTATCCGCTAAAATAGCTGGCAATGACCAAGGCATTATAAATAAAATAGAAAGGGCCGTTAACAGCCATAATAAATTTACCGACTCCTGTATATCCGAAATTGTTGAAGACAGCTACCATAGGCTAATCTTCCCTTCCATCGAGCGCGAGGTCCGCAATTCCTTAACCGAAGCCGCTGAAGAAGGGGCCATTAAAGTTTTTGCGGAAAATTTGCGCCAGCTATTATTACAGCCGCCGATAAAAGATAAACATGTTTTAGCTTTAGACCCGGGCTTTAGGACAGGCTGCAAGGTGGGCGTTGTTGACCAGACCGGCAAAGTTTTATACACCGGGGTAGTTTATTGTACCCCCCCGCAAAATAAAATTGAAGAATCTAAAAAAATTTTGATACCAGTAATAAATAAATTCGATATAGATATAATAGCAATAGGAAACGGGACAGCCAGCCGCGAAACAGAGGCCTTTGTGTCAGAAATGCTTAAAGAGGTGGGCAGGGAAGTTTTTTATGTTATGGTAAACGAAGCCGGCGCTTCTGTATACTCCGCTTCTAAAATCGGCGCGGAGGAGTTCCCCGGCTATGACGTTTCCCAACGTTCCGCAATCTCTATTGCGCGCAGGCTCCAAGACCCGCTTGCCGAATTAGTTAAAATCGACCCTAAATCAATAGGCGTTGGCCAGTACCAGCATGATATGAACCAAAAACGCTTAGGCGAAAGCTTAGGTGGGGTGGTAGAGGCTTGCGTTAACAGTGTTGGGATTAATTTAAACACCGCATCCCCATCATTATTGTCATATGTATCCGGCGTCAGCATGGCAGTCGCTAAAAATATTATAGAATACCGCGAAGAAAACGGGAAATTCTCCGAACGCAAGGAATTATTAAAAGTAAAAAAACTCGGGCCCAAAACCTTTGAGCAATGCGCCGGGTTCCTCCGCATTTTAGGCGGGCAGAATATTTTAGACAATACGGCCGTGCACCCGGAATCTTATTCCGTTGCAAAAAAAATAATTAAAAAAGCAGGCCGCGCTTTAGATAATTTAAAAAGTACTGGGCCGCTTAAATTTACCAGGGACGAATTAAAAACTATGTCAGAAGATTTATCAGTTGGCATACCAACATTAATCGATATCATATCAGAGCTGGAAAAACCCGGCCGCGACCCGCGTGATAATATGCCCGTCCCCGTATTGCGCAAAGACGTAATGAATATAGAAGACCTTAAAGAAGGCATGGTATTAGAAGGCACTGTACGAAATATTGTAGATTTTGGGGTCTTCGTTGATATAGGGGTCCACCATGACGGCCTAGTCCACGTTTCACAAATTTCCGACGGGTATATCAAACACCCACTGGATGCCGTTAAAGTCGGCGATATCATAAGCGTCCGCGTAATGGGCGTTAATTTAGAAAAACGGCGCATAGCGCTAACCATGCGCAGTGCCCAGTAAAAAAATTAATACTACTTTTGGCCAGCCCTCATATACTTGTATAAAAGCATTACAAGATACGGGGGTTTATTATGGGCAAAAATATTTTTAAAATAGCCGGGGTTTATGTAGCGATGATAGTCGGGGCAGGCTTTGCTTCCGGCCAGGAGCTGATGCAGTTCTTTTTAAAATATGGCCTATGGGGCTTTTTGGGCCTGGCCATTTCGTCTTTTTTAATTTTTTTGGTAGGCTACGCAGTTTTGGACATATCTATAACTAATAATTTTAATTCGCAGTCGGATTTTTTAAGGGGCTTGACCGGCGATAAGGCTTCTCTCATAATAGAAACGCTAATCGGCTTTATGTTTTTTGTATTTTATGCAACAATGGTTTCAGCCGCGGGCGCAGCATTCAGCCAGGCCTTTAATTTTGATTTTACATTGGTGGTTATCGTATTTTCTGTTTTGTGTTTTGTATCGCTATTTTTTGGCATAGAGGCAGTTGTTAAAATAAATTCCTCCCTTGCGCCGTTTATGGTTATTGGCGGTGTATTAACCGGGCTGTATATAATTATTTTTGAAGCAAAGGGTGTTTTTAGCCCGGGTTTGCTAACAGCTGCAAAATATAATTGGCTAACCTCGTCAATAGCCTACGCAGCTTATAATATCGTAACGGCAATCTCTGTTTTGGTATCGGTTAAAAATATCGCCGGCAACAGAAAAACAGCAAAACGGGCCACTATGTTATCCGGGGCCTGCTTATATTTATTTGGCTCAACCTTCTTGCTTGGGCTTTACCTCAACAGGGCTTTTGCGGTTAATTTCGAAGTCCCTATTTTGGCCATATTACATAAGCATGGGGATATTTTCGAATATGTGTACCTGATTATTTTATTGATGGCTATTTTTACAACGGCGGTAGGCAATGGTTTTGCTTTTATTGATTTTTTATCCTCGCACACAAAACTTAATAAGCTGGCTAAAGAAATAATTTTAATTGTTTTAGGGATAGTTTTTGCGCATATAGGTTTTTCCACGCTTGTTGCGAAAGCCTACCCTGTATTTGCTTTCGTTGGCTTTTTTGAAATAGCCATAATCTTATATAGGTTTTTTAAAAACAGGGCTAAAAAGTATTAATTTTTGGCTACTAAGGATATGCTTTCTGTTGAAAATTGTGTTATAATGGTTTATACAAATATATGCTTACATGGAGGTTTACAATGTCAAAAAGAAAGAAGGGCCATTCATCCGGCGGCAACTTAATAATTGTCATGTTTGTAACATTGCTAATTTTAGGCATGTCAATCTATGTTTTCATTTTCTTCTTTATGCCTAACCGGCAAGTGGTGCCATATTACAAGCATTATACCGATTTATCCGAATCAGAGACCGGGGTGCTAATCGGCAGCGAAAGGGCTGACCTACCAAATTTGCCATTGGTTCAAAATAACGAGGCATACCTTCCAATAGACTTTGTTAAAGATCATATTGATAAATATATTTTATGGGAAAACGGGCTTAACCTGGTTACTATTACGAATGTATCCAAGGTTATGAGGGTTGAGCCCGGCCAGGCTACATGGCTTGTTAATGAAAAGCCCGAAAGTTTTAGTACCCCGTTTGCTTTAAATAACCAAATGGCCTATATCCCCATCTCATTTTTAAACTCTTTTTATAATGTAAATATTAATTATAATCAAGAATACAACCTTATAACGGTAGAGCTTGGCGAAGATGCTAAAACTACTGCCTCGGTACCGGAAAGTACGCCGCTAAGGTATGAGCCGGATTTTAGGTCGCCAATTATCGAAAAGCTCGCCGCACAAGAAGTTGTTTTGTTTGAAGAACAGGATAAATTCACTAAAGTTAGGACAGATAAAGGCTTAGTCGGTTTTATTGATACCAAAAAATTATCAAGCCCTACAGAAGTGACAGGCACCGAACCCGAGCCCGAGCCGCTGCCCCCGTTAAAAAACCCGATAAACGGCAAGGTTAATTTATTATGGGATATGATAACCAACAAAGACGCAAACAATGCCGAATCCAAGCTAATTATTCCCGAAGGCGTAAATGTACTGTCGCCAACATGGTTTACATTTGATAGCGAAGCATTAAACGGCGACATAATAGATTTAGGCGATGCCGGATATGTTGAACGGGCCCATGAAAATAACGTACAGGTTTGGGCACTTGCCACAGACGGGACGAACACTATTGCATCGGCTATTTTAAAAAATTCTGAAACACGGCGCCATGTAATCAGCCAGCTTTTAAATTTTTGTGACATATATAATCTGGACGGCATTAATATCGACTTTGAGCGTGTCTCTGAAGATATCGCGCCGGATTATTTGCAGTTCCTGCGCGAATTTTACCCGCTGATGCGTGAAAAGGGTTTGGTATTGTCAGTCGATATGTATGTCCCAACTTATACAATGCAATATAACCGTACAGAAACAAGTAAGGTTTTTGACTATTTATGCGTAATGACCTATGACGAATATACAAACGCCGACGGCATGGCCGGCCCGGTTGCATCTTATAACTTTGTTGAAAAAGGGATTTTGGATACCCTGGAAGAAGTCCCGAAAGAAAAGGTTTTGATGGGCATACCACTCTACTCTAGGATTTGGAAAGGCGACACTATAGACCAGGCCTTGGGCCCTAAAATGACTACTAAGTTTTTTGAGGACAGGGGCATACAGTTTAATTGGGATGAATCCGTTAAACTTAATTATGCGGAATTTTCGGAATCTATAAGCGGCGAGGCGGTCACATATAGGGCATGGCTGGAGGATGACCGGTCCTTGGAAGAAAAAATGATTTTATTCTCAAATTATAATTTGGCCGGCGTCTGCTCTTGGGTGAGGGGTTTTGAAACGGAAAATACATTTGATATAATCTCAAATTACTTAAATAATTAATAGCTCAAAAGCATGGCCTGGTGCCATGTTTTTTGTTTGCCCTACAGTAAACTTATGGTATAATAAAAAACTAAATTTATTTTCTATTAACGTTAATTAACTATAAATAAAAGGGGAATTAAAAAAATGGTACATAACAATATATTAGATACGATATGCAACACCCCTATGGTCAGAATCAACAATATAATACAAAAGCCAGGCGTTGAAGTTTATGCTAAGGTTGAAGGGTTTAACCCTACCGGCAGCATAAAAGACCGGATTGCATTAAGGATGGTTGAAGAAGCCGAAGCGGACGGGACACTGGCCAAAGGCAAAGTTATTATTGAAGCCACATCCGGAAATACGGGCATTGGCCTTGCTATGATTGGCGCGGTTAAAGGCTATAAGGTTCAAATAGTTATGAGCTCCGCCGTATCTATCGAGCGCCAAATGATGATAAAAGCCTTTGGCGGCGAAATTATTTTAACTGACCCAGCCATGGGCACAGATGGCGCAATCATCAAAACAAAAGAGCTTGTTTCCGCTAACCCGGATAAGTATTTTAACCCTAACCAGTTCTCTAATAAATATAATAAAATAGCCCACTATAAGACCACTGCCGAAGAAATTTGGGGCCAGACTAATGGGCGCGTCACACATTTTGTTTCCGCATTAGGCACATCCGGCACCTTAATGGGTGTTGGCATGATGTTAAAAGAGCGCAACCCCGATATAAAAATTATCGAAGCCCAACCGGTAAAAGGCCATTATATCCAAGGGCTTAAGAGTATGGCTGAAGCTATTGTCCCCGAAATATATGACGCAAGCGAAATTGATGAAAGCATTTTGATAGATACCGAGGAAGCCTACGAAATGGCCCGCAGGCTTGTACGGGAAGAAGGGGTTTTTGTTGGCATGTCGTCCGGGGCCGCAATGCTGGCCGCCGCAAGAAAAACCGAAAATATTAATAGCGGCGTTGTAGTTGTTATTTTGCCTGACCGTGGGGAAAAATATTTAAGCACTGCTTTGTACCAAGGATAGTTATTATATGCAAAAAACAAAACGCATAGGCCGTATATTTATTGGCTATATGCGTTTTGTTTTTTAATTTACCTTAGCCTAAACCCATCAACCATAGCTTTAAATAAATCAGCCTGGCTGGACAATTCTTCTGCCGCTGATGCCTGCTCTTGGCTTGTGGAAGAGTTATTCTGGGTAACTGTTGAAATTTGGTTTACACCAGTATTAATTTGCCATATCGAATCGGTCT
>JAITVM010000101.1 GCA_031285815.1 Clostridiales bacterium
ATCTGTATATTCTTCTTCTATATACTCTTCATCAGCGTATTCTTCATCTGTATATTCTTTCTCATATCCTTCATCTGCGTATTCTTCATCTGTATATTCTTCTTCTATATACTCTTCATCAGCGTATTCTTCGTCTGTATATTCTTTCTCGTATATTTCATCTGCGTACTCTTCACCCGCGCGCCCTTCATCTATATATCCTTTTTCTATATACTTTCCCACTTTTTCGCTTACGGCTTCTTCTGGGTCACGTGATACCGCATAACCCCTTTCTTCGCTTTCGGATAATACACCTTCATCAGATACAACTCTTCTTACATTATTATACCTATATTGTTCATCCTCTAATATATCATCTATATTTCTCCTGGTAACCCCATCATCATTTTGATGTATTGTTTGCCTTTGTGCCCTATCCCCCCCAGTAGGTTTAGCCCTATAAACCAAATCATGGCTACCCCTAACCATACCGCCGGCATCTAAAGCAACTGCATCGGCCACTTCCCTCGGCTGCCCATAAATATCCATTAAAAAATTCAATGCTTCGTCCCAACTTAAAGAATTTTTTGGGAATAAATTTGGGTTCTCAAAAGTATCTAGATAGCCGTTATCATACATAGCCGAAATATATTTTTTACCCCAATCAGAGATTTGATTATCGTCCATAAAAATAGTTTTTTTGCCTTCGCGGGTTTCCAGACCTAAAAAACGTGCACACATAACAATGGCCTGTTCCCTGGTCAGCTCCCCCATAGGTAAAAATACGGCTTCAGCATAACCATCTGCATAATTATTTCCGACTGCCACCATAACATCATCATAAAACCAGTTGCCTGGCATAACATCAACAAATCTAATATCGGAAGCCCCACCTAGTTTATATAAATTATTTAATAAGGCGATAAATTCAACACGTGTAATTTTTTTACTGCCAGAATAATCATTTATATTTATGTTCGGGCTAAGCCCATTAAAATACCCATTAGAAATAAAAGTATTGTACGCTTTCGCTTGGGCCCCGCTAGCTGCGGAAACCTTACCGCTCCCAAAAATCAACAAAATACTTAACAGAATAAATAATTTTCTCATTTTTGCTCCTCCTTTGTACATTCTAAGACTTATATTTTCCAAAAGGGATTAAAATATACAAAAAAATACATGAGCCGTAAACCTACTTTTATTAAACCTGGCGCCCTGCATTGGAAGCCGCCTATATAAAAACCCATCTGCATATATAAAAAAATATAGCCAACAAATTAGAAAAAATTTTTGCTGGCTATAGCGGTTAGCATAAATTATATTATTTACTTTTTTGGTCTGGCACTTTATAAATATCTTGCAAAGAATCAACCTCACTACCATCATCTATAGTATTCATAAGCCCAGTGCACTCCGTACTTGATGCAACATTTTGAGTATCAGTAATATCTGGGTTTGGGTATTTTTTATCCATAATGCGGACCCCCTTTCAAAATTAAAGTCAATTAACTATAAATTCAGGTTTATCATTTCCGATATAAAATAAGATTATTCAAAATCAAGTATACTTAGCGTAATTTTTCATAAAATAGATATATATCAATAATGATATATATCAGCTTTGAGGTGGGCATCATAGCAATCAAATTTTCGCTTATACTTACTTGTTTTTTGATTTCATTATCCACTAAAAGATATGCCATTAATAAGACGGACGCCTATTTCTTAATATGTGCCCTATCCTTAACAGTAATTGCTGACCTTTATATGGTTTTGCTTAACAACAACCCGCCAGGCATTTTTTTCTTTTGCCTTACACAGCAGGTATACCGCCAGAGGCATGCAGGAAATAAATTTCTGTTTGCTTCATTGCTGTCAACTTTTTTGGTTATTGTATTTTCGTACAAGCTAAACGCAGATTTTCTCATAAAGCTTGGCTTAATATATTCATGCCAGTTGATTTTTAGCGCTTTAGCAGCAATTTATGCATTTAATATTTACCCCAGCCCCAACAATTATTTAATATTATATGGAATTTTATTTTTCTTATTATGCGACCTAAATATTGCGCTATGTTATTTATTTTCCGAACTTAGCAAAGCATTTAATTTCATTGCTTGGTTTTTTTACCTACCATCGCAGTTTATGTTGAGCCTAAGCGGTAAAAGCTTCACTTATCCACCCGGGGTTAGAAGGGGCATTAAGAATTAACCTTGACACAGATTGTTAGTTGTGGTAAACTTTTTTTATTAAGCCACTTGCGGGCAAAACTTTATTTCTTTAAATTAAGGAGGTTATATATTATGCCTAAAACTCTTAAATCCGTAAAAGTTGGGGAAACAGTTCTTGTTAAAAAACTTAATGGTGAAGGCCCCCTAAAACGTAGAATAATGGATATGGGTATAACAAAAGGCGTGAGCTTAACCATAAAAAAAGTTGCGCCACTGGGTGACCCTATCGAAGTAACTGTCAGGGGATACGAATTGACTATCCGGCGCGATGATGCCGAACTTATTGAAGTGGAATAATTTTTTAACGATATGTTAGCCTAGACTAATTTTACCAAGCCCTATGCCCTGCACAAGCTGGGTAAATAATTTTACTATATTGCTACATATATCTATAGTTTTGTAAGGAGGATAAGCTTAATGATTAAAATAGCTTTAGCGGGCAACCCCAACAGCGGCAAAACAACTATATTTAATAATCTTACAGGCAGCTCACAATATGTTGGGAACTGGCCAGGGGTAACCGTTGAAAAAAAAGAAGGCACCTATAAAAAAGATATTACTATTGTTGATTTGCCAGGTGCATATTCATTATCGCCATATACTTTAGAAGAAGTAGTCGCCAGGGATTATTTAATTAATGACCCGCCTGGTGCAATCATAAATATTGTTGACGCTACAAATATTGAACGTAATTTATATTTGACTACCCAGCTAATGGAGATTGGCATACCTATTATTATTGCACTTAATATGTATGACATAGTAAATAAAAATGGCGATAAAATAGATGTAAAGAAGCTCGAAAACTCCCTAGGCGTAAAAGTATTTGCTACGTCTGCCTTAAAAGGGCAAGGGCTTAAAGAAGCTGTTAATAAAGCAGTTGATGTATCAAAAAAACCGGGTGCCCCAATAGCAAAAATTTTTCCGGAAAAAATTAATGGCGCTATAAAACAAATTTCTGCACTAATTAAAGGGCATGTGCCAAATAAATTAAATTATTGGTATGCCGTAAAATTTTTCGAACGGGACCAAAATGCCCTTAGCACAATTAAATTACCTAATAATATAATAGAAGAAATTGAACCTATAATTCAAAAAATAGAAACCGAAATGGATGACACCTCAGAATCTTTAATCACATTTGAACGCTATGAATACATAGAGGGGATTGTAAAGCAGTCGGTAGTAAAAAATAATAACTCTACTACATCAGAAAAAATTGATTTAGTACTAACTAACCGGTTTTTAGCTTTGCCTATTTTTGCGTTAATAATGTGGTTTGTATATTTTATATCTGTCTCATCAATCGGTGCTATGGCAACTGACTGGGCCAATGAAGAATTATTTGGCAATATAATTGGCGGAAATATTTCAAAATTCTTTATTTCAGCCAATGTTTCACCCGTACTCCATAGCCTGGTTGTTGATGGTTTAATTGGTGGTGTAGGCTCAGTACTAGGCTTCGTACCACAAATTATGATACTGTTTTTTCTACTCTCCATACTAGAAGACTGTGGCTATATGGCCAGGGTGGCCTTTATAATGGACAGGGTATTCAGGAAATTTGGCTTATCCGGCAAATCATTTATACCAATGCTTATTAGTTCCGGCTGCGGCGTACCCGGGATAATGGCATCCCGGACAATCGAAAGCGAAAAAGACCGGCGTATGACAATAATTTTAACTACATTTATCCCTTGCGGCGCAAAACTGCCGATTATTGCATTAATAGCCAGCTCCATGTTTAGGGGCTCATCCTTAGTGGCCCCAAGCATGTATTTTTTAGGGATAGGGGCAGTTGTACTCTCTGGCCTGATATTGAAAAAAACAAAAGCGTTCCAAGGCAACGAATCGCCGTTTGTTATGGAGCTCCCACAATACCATGCCCCATCAATTAAAAATATATTGAACCACACATGGGAAAGGGGCAAATCCTTCATTATTAAAGCAGGGACAGTAATTTTTATTGCTTGTGGTTTCATTTGGTTTTTATCTAATTTTAATTTCAGCCTGGAATTAGTACCGCCTACAGAAAGTATTTTATCTACCATCGGTACAATTATCGCCCCAATATTTATGCCACTTGGCTTTGGGGAATGGCAACCGGCAGTTGCCTCTTTGACAGGTTTATTGGCTAAGGAAAATGTTGTTAGTACCTTATCCATATTTTATGGGCTAGGTGAATCCGCCTCAGCTGATGCCGGCCTTATTGCGGCAATTTCTTCTAATTTCAACATTATTAGCGCTGTTTCATTTATGTCGTTCAATTTGCTTTGTGCGCCATGTGTCGCAGCAATTGCGGCTGTTAAGCGCGAAATGGGAACTTGGCGCTGGACATTTATAGCCGTTGGGTACCAAACCCTATTTGCCTATTGTATATCGTTCCTTATAAATAATTTAGGTGGCGTTATATTTTTATCAGCACCTATTACAGTAATGACATACATTGCTTTATTTATGCTTGGCGGTATCGTTTGGCTAACAGCCAGAAAAGATTCTTATTTAGATAAAAAATATAGGTATAAATATACCATGTAAGGATGTGGTGCCTTTGGCAGATATAATAGTAGGGGCCTTATTATTTTTTGCGTTTGGCTTTGCAATATATAAAATGTTAAAGGGAAATAAAAAATCAAGCTGTGGGTGTTCCGGCTGCCCGTCATATAAAAACTGTAACAAACATAAACAATAAACCTTTGAAAGAATTTTGAGCCTATAGCTATCGTAAAGGAAATCGCCTGCGAAATAGGTTTTACCGATTCTGCTCTTTATATGAGGTGATGCGATGAATAAGTTTGATAAAAAATCTATAAAGGCCTATGACAAAAAGGCTGATCATTATGATAATACTTTCGATGGGAAATTCACTGGTAAATTCAAGGAATTACTTATTAAGCATATAGAATTAAACGAAAATGATTCGGTTTTAGACATTGCTTGCGGAAACGGGGCGCTTTTATCAAAAATCAATAATAAGAAAGCAATAAATGGTTTTGGGATAGATATATCTGGCCAGATGATTCGAAATGCCTCTGTCCGTTATCCGGAGTTTACATTTGTGGCTGCGCCATGTGACAAAGCCCCATTTGAGGATAGTTCTATGGACGTAATTACGGTTTGTGCCGCATACCACCATTTCCCAAATGTTGATAGCTTTGCTTTGGAAGCGAAGCGGTTGTTAAAACCCAATGGAAACCTGTATATCATAGAAATTTATCTTCCCGAAGTTATACGGGTTATCGCCAACCCATTTGTCCCATTATCAAAAGATGGGGATGTCAAGTTTTATTCCTATCGGGAAATAGAAAAAACATTTTCAAATGTGAGCTTTCGTCTTGTTAAAAGAATAAAACAAGGCCATATTCAAATTGCCCACTTGCGAAAAAAGTAAGCATACACCGAAGCCAAACATTGCAGGGAAATGTGGATTTATGCAGCGGGTGCAGGAGTGGGCCATGATAATGATAATGATTGGAATACTATAAATAATTATGAAGCAATTGGTATACCTGTATATCACACTGCACCCGCCCGTGTTGTTAATTGCCCTCAGTGTAACCCAGTACCTTCTGGGTTGATTCACATATCATCTTTTGTAGGTAAAGATTGCATTAGGGCAAAGAAATGTTCTGGCTTGCCAGTGTTGAAATACCCGTACCAAGATTCCAACGTGTCCGGCCCGAAAACGCCTAATTGTTCAATAAGCTGCTTCGCCCACAATAGCGCCCCTGTTGCCCCCGCCGTAATAAGGTTGTTATCAGACAC
>JAITVM010000285.1 GCA_031285815.1 Clostridiales bacterium
CCAGGCAAAAAATTATTATTTATGGGCGGGGAAATCGGCCAATTTGACGAATGGAGCGAAACAAGGAGCTTAGACTGGCACTTATTAGAATATGATAGCCATAAGCAGCTCCAGAAATTCGTAAATGATGTCAATGAATTGTACAAAAAAGAGCCAGCCCTCTACAAATACGACTTTGACGGCCGTGGTTTTGAATGGGTTTCGCCAGACGATGGGGAAGAGAGTATTGTCTCTTTTATAAGAAAGGCCGATAACATTTATGACAATTTAATTATTATTTGCAACTTCACGCCTGTACCGCGTATGGAACACCGGGTTGGGGTAAACCATCCAGGTATTTATGAAGAAGTGCTTAATTCTGACGATTTATCTTATGGCGGCGGTGGTATAATAAATGGCGGCGACATCCGTTCGTCAAATATATCTTGGAATTTCCGCGAAAATTCGGTAGTGATAAAAGCACCGCCTCTTGGGGTTACTATATTGCGGCTGAAAAAAAGCTTGTAAACGAAATTGATTTATAATCAACAAGATATAATTCATACGTTATAATATCTATATGTGTTGACTAAACCCGTACTAATGTTGAATTTTAAAACACATTACTGTTTGTGCGGGTTTTCCATATATTTAATAAAAGGGGATGCTAATCTTAATGAAAAAATTTTTATGTTCTTCCTTGCTTGTTGTGGCAATGGCCGTTACTTCAATATGCCCGGTTTTTGCCTCCGACGCAAAGCAAGATTTCTATGACGCTATTGAAAAAACTAGTGTAACAATGGAAAATGAGGCAAAAGTAATTGAAGCTTCTGATTTAGGCACAAAAATTTACGAGCAGCTTTTAGAAGGCGCTTATAAGTCTAACTTTAGCTTAGGTGTTAACCAAGCGCCTGAAGGGTTAGATTTATCAAAATTATTTTTAAACAATGACACCAATGCTAAAGGCACCGACTTTACATCTAAATATTCTTTTAATATACCGGCTATTGTTTTAGGCACCAGCAAAGATTTCGAATTAGGCATGGATATTTATATGCTGGGAAGTAAACTCGGCATAAGCATACCACAGTTATATGATGGCTATTATTATATTGATACAGCCACTTTTGTAAACGATTATGTAAATTCTGAATTAAACACTGTATACCCATTAGACCCTGAAACTAAAGAAATTTTTAATATGTTCCCTGCAATGCTAACCAATGCGCCAGACACTGAAGCTATTTTAGAAACAACAGAGGCTATGGGCCAAAGCATGGTTAATTTGTTGGCAACGTATAAAGACCGCGCATTTTATACCAATGACGGAAAAGGCATCATAGACGCTAAGCGTGGTCAAATAGTAACAACAAAATTATCTTTTAACCTTAACCAAAGCTTAGCCAATGAGTTCCTTTTAGATTTTGCTGATTTTTATGAGTCTGACCCTACTGTGTATAATTATTTTAATACTATTTATGGCAACTTATCCATTGAAGGCGAAAACTTAGCGAAAACAGCCGTAACTAGTACTGCCGCAGCACTCAGGGCAATTAAAGCTGCCGATACGTTAAAATTCAGCGTATATACAAACGAAACAAAACACATTTATAGGTATGAATTAGACGCTGACTTAATAGTAGAAGGCGACGGCCAGTCCCCAATCAATGTGAATTTTGTATTTGACACAAAAGGCAAAACCTATTTATTAGATGAAATCTACATGGATATGGCTATGACTGTAAACGGCGACACTGCCGGCTTCATGTTTGATATGGCTGGCGATATAATCCCTAAGCAAGGCGTAGAAGATTTTGACTTTAACGCTTCTATAATGGAAGGCGGGGCTACTACTGACTTTACAATCACAAAAGTTGTCAGTGGCAGTTACTATTTCGATGTTAATAAAAAAGTAGACAATTTTAAATTAGACGCTACTATTATGCCATCGGCCCTACCTGATAATAATGTTTTGCTTTCTGTATTAGGCGATATAGATTATGACCTTACTAATAATTCGTTAAATGCAAACTTTAAAAACATTAAAGTTTCTACCGGTGGCAACCTTTTAATCGATATGTTTTTAAAAGCAGGCATGTCCCCATCAACAGAAGAAATTACTGAACCTGCAGGCGCTGTAAAAATAACTGATTTAACGGCAGAACAGCTTAATGCTTTGCTTCAAAGTATTACAGTTAAATCGCAAGGCTTAGTTTCTTAATTAAATCAACAAAACAAAACTAAAAACGGGTAAGGGCCTACTACAAGGCCCCCCCGTTTTTTTAGTGGGCTTTATTATTCTAATTATTAAGGTGCATCTTCGTCGTATTGATATTTGAATTAGTAAGGGATAAATATTTTTCTTTTGTTGCAAGCCCGCCCCTTATGTGCCTTTCGGATTTGTTTATCTCCAAAACCCGCCTAGCTTCACCAGCTAAACCGGGGTTTATCTTTAATAGTCTTTCTGTAACATCCTTATGTACTGTGCTCTTACTGATCCCAAATTTTTTAGCTGTCTCCCGGACGGTCGCATTACTGCTTATTATAAAATTTGCGATTTCGACCGCCCTTTCTTCAATATACGCTTTCAAAAGAAAATAGCCTCCTTAAAAAGGTTCGTTCATATATATTTATATGAGCTAGGCAATTTAATTATGCTTTCTCCCACCAACACAATATAATTTTATTCTATAAAGCATTGGCGAACCCTGATGTCAAAATTACGTAAAATTTAATTTATAATCCATTTATAAGCCAGTTGTGCCTTTAATAATGTAATAATAAGAAAATTATAGGAACATATACCCAAAAAAACAACACTCATTGACACGTATTTTTTAGGGGTATTTGCGGTTATAAAAATATGACAAGACTTTAAAAACAAAAAATAAAATAATACAAATTAAACTTATAAACAATAGGCACGATGACGAAAATAAAAGCCTACTAAAAAAACCCCCACCAAGCCTATTAAAAACCATAGCAGTTTCAATATTTATAAA
>JAITVM010000219.1 GCA_031285815.1 Clostridiales bacterium
ATTTCCCCAATATAGTGCCCGGCCTTGCAACAATCCTTATGTGGGGCTATTTGTTGCGCCCAGGCCCAACCGGGATATTAAATATGTTATTATCCTATATTGGCTTGGGCCCTTTTACTTGGTTAAATAACAGTGCAATGGTAATCCCCCTTATTGTTTCTGTTATGACATGGAAGGGGGCTGGGTCTACGGCGCTTATTTATATGGCTGGGCTTGCAGATATTAACCCGGAGCTATATGAAGCAGCAACTATTGACGGCGCTGGGGTATGGGGGAGGGTCAGGCATATCACTTTCCCGTCATTGCTAAGCCTAGGGAGCACTATGTTAATTTTACAGATAATTGCTGTGTTCCAAATTTTATATGAACCACTTGTTATGACAAATGGCGGGCCGAATAATGCATCTATTTCATTAATGCAGCTTGTTTATAAATATGCGTTTGACCGCTATGAATATCCAAAGGCAGCGGCAGTTTCTGTTATAGTATCCTTAATACTTGTGGTATTAACAGTAATCTATAATAAAGTTAATAAATTAAAAGAGAATTATTAGGGGGTGGGGTCATGAATAAGCAACGGGGCGGCGTTATTAGGGAGTACGATATAAGCTCCCCTCATATAAAGGCATTATTAGCAATTATTTATTTAATATGCATTATCATGGTTATCGTTTCGGTATTCCCGCCAATATGGGTATTTTTATCTAGCTTTAAAGACATAAGGGAATTTGTTAGGGAGCCTTCGATATTTCCACCAACATATGATTTTCAGAAATTTGTTGTTACATGGAATACATTCAAATTTGGGCAATTTTATCTCAATTCATTTTACTCCGTAACAGGAAGCGTAGTATGCGCGATTGTGTTTAATGGCTTACTGGCTTATGGGCTTTCAGTTTTAAAACCTAGGGGCCATAAAATTATTTTGGCGCTGGTAATGTGGTCCCTGCTTATACCAGCAACAACAAGTATTGTCCCGCTTTTTGTAAATATAAACAGGATAGGGCTAAATGGTTTTTTTACACCACTTTGGCTGATTGCAGGGGCAAATGCTTTTTATGTTATATTATTTAAACAATTTTTTGACGCTTTTCCAGATGCTTTATTAGAGGCTGCAAAAATAGATGGCTGTACTGATATGGCTGTTTTTACAAAGATACTTTTGCCGCTATCAAAACCAATTTGTGTAGTCATTGCTATTTACGCCATAAATGCAGCTTGGTCAGATTTTTTACTGCCATATTTGGTACTAAACAATACATCCTTTGAAACAGTTATGGTTAAACTTTTTGAATTTAAAGATAGCAATGCTAATGATGTGGAAGTTTTACGGGCTATTGTTTTTTCAATTATTCCACCAATTATCCTGTTTAGCCTCTTCCAAAAGCAGATAACTGAAACAATGATAAGTTCCGGAATTAAAGGTTAATATATTCTATCGGTGAGGTGACAAATTTATGTCAAAAAAAGCGGATAAGTACTTTGGGCTGGATGCATGGAAAGTCATAGAAAAAGGGTTCAACCCAGAGTATAGCCGTATATCAGAATCTATATTTGCATTATCTAACGAACATATGGGTATACGTGGGTACTTTGATGAAGGTGGGGGTACCGATAGTTTACGGGGCGCATATATTAATGGCGTTTACGAAATGGATTTAAACCTCCCTAAATCATATAAAGGGATAGTAGATAAAACTCATTTTATGGTTAATAACGCAGATTGGGTTTATACAGAAATCTGGCTTGAAGGTGAAAAATTAGATTTGGCTTCTGTTAATTTTTCTGATTTCACACGTGTATTAGATATGAAAAAAGGTACGCTTGAAAGAACTTTTGTATGGCATACCCAAAACAATAAAGGTTTAAGGCTCAAATTTATACGCTTCCTTGATATGGGCGATATCGAAAGGGGTTATCAGAGGGTTGAATTTGAACCTATAAACTTTTCGGGCCAGATAAAAGTTATAACCGGCATAAATTTTGAGGTGATACATGAATCCTATAATAAAATGTTTTGGCAAGAAGAAAAAAAATTTGTAAGCAGTGAATACGCCGCTATAATATCTAAAACAAAAACATCCGGGCAGTATGTTTTTTCTGGTTTTACATTAGATACAGATGGAAGCAAGTCCCCAATTATGAAAGATTTATTTTGTGGCTATGAGGTTACGTTAGATTTAGGGCTGGGTAATGTAAAACGGCTAGATAAATATTGTATAAATAAATATGATGAAAATATTGGCAGCAGGCTTTGGGAGGCTGGCTTAGAAGCCCTAGGGGCCCAGGCTTTGGTAGCATTTGATGAAGCCCTTAAAGCCCAGGCTGTTTTCTGGGGCGGTTTCTGGAATAAGGCAGACATAATTATCGATGGCGATGAAGAGAACCAGCAGGGTATACGGTTTTGTTTATTTAATTTAACCCAGGCTTATTTAGGCCGCAAGCCTACACATAATATTGGGGCCAAGGGCCTAACCGGTGAATTTTATAATGGCCATGCATTTTGGGAAACGGAAGCGTATTGTTTACAGTATTATGTTTTGACATACCCAAAAGCGGCAAAAAGCCTCCTCGAATTTCGGTATACAACCTTGCCGCAAGCAAAAAACAGGGCAAAGATGATGGATTGTGAAGGGGCCTGCTACCCTGTGGCCACATTAAACGGCGATGAAGGCTGCCCTTTATGGCAGCATGCTAATTTACAATTTCAAGCAAGCACTGCGGTTGCCTATGGGATATGGCATTATAGCCATATGACAGATGATTTGGCTTTTCTTTATGGGCACGGCATGGAGATGCTTATAGAAATATCCAGGTATTTAGTAAGTAGGGTAGGGAAAAACCCAATAACAGGCCAGTTTGGGTATTATGGCGTAATGGGCCCCGACGAATTTCATTTGATGGTGAATAATAATGCATATACAAACTATATGTCTATGCGTAGTTTACAATTTACGCTTGATACCCTTAACCAATTGAAAAAATCCCAGCCTTCTGTATTTGAAAACCTTGCCGCCCGGCTTTCATTAACCGGTGTGGAATGTAGCTATTGGGGCGAAGTGGCTTCTAACAT
>JAITVM010000286.1 GCA_031285815.1 Clostridiales bacterium
CCGGGACATGCCCCTTCGCCGCGCGACTGTGCGGTTTCAATCCACGCGCCCGAGCGGGGCGCGACTATTTCCGTTTCTAAGGCATAGCCCCTTCTTGTCTGTTTCAATCCACGCGCCCGAGCGGGGCGCGACCTGCTTGAAGCCTGGGCACGCGATGGGTTGACAGATTTATCAATCCACGCGCCCGAGCGGGGCGCGACGCCAAGGTAAGCATCTAAAGGACGTGACAGAATGGTTTCAATCCACGCGCCCGAGCGGGGCGCGACCGTTTAACTGTATAGTTATAACGTTGATTAGCGGGTTTCAATCCACGCGCCCGAGCGGGGCGCGACAGCAAAAGCTAATAAAAAAGTACTTAATAAAATAAAATATTTTATATATTTAGTATAAAATAAAATAAAAAGATAGTCAATCCAAACTATGGAATATTAAAATTTTGATATATACCTTTAAAATCTGGTGCGAAGGCCCCGGGGGTTTTATGTTTGCTTATGGCCCGCACAACGAAAAAAGTTAGCCTATTTGACAAAAGCTAACTTAAAATAGCAGCTAAATATTTGTATACTATAAATAAAAAAATTTATCTTGGTAGCCACTCTAAAATTTTTGGAAAAAATATTACTAAGCCAATTACTACAGAGTTAATAGCGCTAACTAAAACAGCACCGGCAGCGATATCTTTTGCCAGCCCAGCTTTTATATTATATTCATTTTTATTTAATTCTTTTTTTAAAATATCTATACATATTAGGTCAACAGTTTTCTCTATTGCAGAATTTATCATTTCAGCTAAGAAAACTAGGGATATAACTAGAATGAGGGTTAAATTTTCAAAATAAGACGTTTTGAAAAAAATAGCTGCCGCAATTACGGCTACTGCAATAAAAATGTGGATTTTAAATTTATATTCTGTTTTAAATGCATATATAATGCCGTTTATGGCATATTTAAAACCAACTACGTTTTTCTTTTGCACTTGGCACCACCTTAGTTATACACGATAACTTTATTATACAAACAAAAAATATAAAAATCAAAAATAATTTTGGGTTTTAATATAAGAGGCCCACATGAAAAAACTTCACGCAGGCCATTTTTCTAGTTCTGGCTTAAAGGTGTGTATAGTGTTTGGCTAACTAGCTTTGCGTTTACTACAAACCTAGTATCTGTTTCTTGGTTAGAGCATGTAGACAAAGTAAGTACAAGGTCATCTGGGGCTACATCGACGCCGGTATCATAAACTGAGCGGCTTTTCATTTCGCTTAATAAATCAATAAACTCTTCTTGTGACGAGAAGAAGACTTTAATATAGTTAAAAGAAATATCGGTTTTATAAAACGAAAAGATTTCCCAGGTTTGGTTAGCATACAGTGTATCAAAAGTTATATACTTATGTTTTAAATAATAGTCATAGTCATTATAGTAACGCAACGAATGGAACATATAGTCTTTATTCATGTTATGCCCATAAATAATAGTATTTTTGTCGCTGCGGCGGATGTCGTTTTCATAATCTAAAAAAATACTGCCGGCGGCGGAAGCTTGCCCATATTCGTCCCGGTTTAAATAATATTTATTGTCTGAGGACTGTAGTACGGGGTAATCTATTGTAGTCCCATCGATTTTTAAATACCCAATTACATCGTCGTTCCCTAAGCCCTCTTTGATTTGTTTAAATTTGCTTTGCTCATATAATGTACTGTTATCTTTTATTTTTACTTTCCTGGTAGGGGTGAGCGGTGGTTTCTCAACAGGCGCAGGTTGGGCAATGGCCTCGGCAAAACCTGGTTCATTGTTTTTATTTATCACGGCTTGTAAATAGGCTAAACCCCCGAAAAATGCACATACAATTAATACACATAGAACAATAAATTTATTGTAGTTCAAGGTTATTCCCCCCGAATGCTTAAACAGTAATGCCTACCATTTTCATCAGCTGCTTCCCATTAGTAGTTTTTGAAACGCCTTCTTTTAATTTATAGTCAAAAATAATCTTACCGTTTTGATAACCTTCTTTAAAATGGTAATTGATTATCCTTTTATCAGTATCTAAATTGCAGATTTCCAGGTCATGGGTGGTAATGAGCCCGATGGCTTCCCTATGGTTTAAGTCTTGAAGGACTGTTCTGGCCCCGTATAGCCTATCTTCAGAATTAGTGCCCCTAAAGATTTCATCAATTAAAAAAATCATTTCTTTCGTATCTTTAGAATGGTTGACTATCCTTTTTATTTTTAACAGCTCTGCATAAAATGTAGAAATACCTTCGCCTAAATCATCAGATACCCTCATAGAGCTAATAATATCCAGCACTGGTGCCTTAAACGCCGCGCCACAAATTACCGAGCCATTATAAGCTAAAACTAAGTTAATGCCGATTGTGCGCAAAAAAGTTGTTTTGCCGGACATATTGGAACCGGATACTATTAGGATCTGGTCTTTCATAGAAAAAGAATTGCTAATGCGCTTTTCATTATTAATAAGCGGGTGGCCCAGGCTGCTGCCTTCTATGTCCATTTTTGTGTTATCTATAGTAGGGTATGATGTTTCGTTTAAAACGTGGCTAAGCACAGAAAAAGAAATTAGCGTTTCTATTTCTGAAACCGTATCAAACCAGGCCCTGATGTATTTGCTATATTTGCCTTTCCAGGATTCCATATTTGTACAACATTCATAATCCCATAATAAAAGCACATTTAAAACTAAGTAGACCAGGGCGTTGCCCCTTGCCGAAATTTTTTGGGCTATCTTTTCAAGGTCGTTAAAAGCGTCAAAGGCTGATATGCCTTGGAACAATGTTTCTTGGATAGACTTTAGTTTTTCTGACTCAAAATTCGATTGCTGGATTAGCTTAAATAATTCCTTATAGCCGGAAAGTTTCATGCTATAATGCGAGATCCCTTTTAAATATGCGTTTATTTTTGTAGAGCCTATAGCCCAGATAATTAATTGTGCAACTAAAAATAAGTTTGCCACGATTTTTAGGCTATCAAGGTTAAAAATATAAACACAGAATACAAAAGGGGCAACGGCAGCCGGCATAAAATGTAAAATAGTTTTTAAGGCTTTATTACTATAAAAGGGTTTGCTGTCATTTAAATAATCTATAACCTTCAAAACGCTATCGCCGCTACTGGATGTTTTGGAGTAAGATTCAAAATCCTGGCAGAAGCCTAGTTTAGAGCTTAACTCCTTTGTAGCCTGCTGGTTCTCAAAAATTTGTTCCGTAGCAAATTTAGGTGAGGAAAGCTTATCCGCTAATTTTTTTCTGCCTAAATAAGTATGGGCAGTATTTATAAACTGGAATAGCGACTTCTTCCCGAATATGTCTAGGTCATACGTAAAATCATGCCCTTTATTTATAAATTCTTCACCGTTATCTTTAAACTCCGCCCATTCGCCCAAAGCCCTTTTTATATATTGCCCATTAATTTCTATAATGTCAGTAAAGTAATTTATTTGTTTTTTGGCCTTGCTTTGCCAGATTGACAATATTATAAATGCCCCGATTAATACTGCAAACATTATATTATTGTAAATAGGGCCGCCCTTTAAAGAATAATAGCCAAAAGAAAATATCCCCAATGCGCAAGCTAATTTCAAATTACCCAATAAGTTGAATTTTTTCTGCAGGCTACTAAGGGTAGCCTTAGATTTATCTATCCTTTGTTCAAATATATTTGTATTCATATGTGTTTAACCTCATTAAAATTTTATATGGCAATAACCATTTGGGTTCTTTTTTAAATAATCCTGGTGGTATTCTTCAGCCTCATAGAAACTATCCAGCGGCAATATTTCTGTATAAATAGGCTTTGAATATAATTTCGACTGTTTATCGCGGCAGAGCAGGATTTTTTTTATATCCGCCCCTTCAATATAATAAATCCCGGTACGGTATTGCGGGCCAATATCGCCTGCTTGCCTATTCAATAATGTGGGGTCAATAATGCTGAAATACTTTTCGAGCAGCTCGCCTGTAGAAATAATATTTTCATCATAATTTACCATAACAGCCTCTGCAAAGCCGGTACTGCCAGTACAAACTTCTTCGTAAGTTGGGTTTTGAGTTGCCCCATTGGCATAGCCAACTACAGTATTCAAGACGCCGTTTAGCTGGGAGAAAAAACCTTGGGCCCCCCAAAAGCAGCCGCCGGCAAAATATATCGTCCTCATTTTATCCATACCTTTCTTTATATAAGTTACAGTTGTA
>JAITVM010000290.1 GCA_031285815.1 Clostridiales bacterium
CCTGCTTATTCTTTATGAACATTGACGCGGAAGCGCCTCCGGCCACCGCCGCAACTATGGAAGTGATTCCAAAAAGCAGCAGCGATAATAAAAAAACCAGTAACAATATACCTATAGGAACAAAAATAAAGAAAAAAACTACACCCAATCCAAACACCTTCCATGAGATCCGAATCCCCGCCGCCTATGCACGGGGCAAAGCCCTTTTTTGGCAATCCCAGAATATAATGCAACACTAAAATAGCAAAAAAACACAGCCCCCCGAATTTTCAGAAGGCTGTGTCTATAAGTGCTCGAGACCGGAATCGAACCGGTACGGGGGTTAAGCCCCGCAGGATTTTAAGTCCTGTGCGTCTGCCAGTTCCGCCACTCGAGCTTATTAGCTGGAAACTCAGCAACAAAATTTATTATACTTGCATAAATCGCTATTGTCAATACTTAACTTTTATTTTTATCTAAAAATCGTATAAGCGGCTATGTAATAATATCCAACTCAATCAAGATAAAATTGTAACGCCGTTAGATGTCCCTATCCTATCAGCCCCAGCTGACACCATCTTCATAAAAGAATTCAAATCCCTTATGCCGCCTGAGGCTTTTATTAACATCCTATTGCCTACAATTTTCTTCATTAATGCAATATCTTCAACTGTTGCGCCCCCTGTTGAAAAGCCTGTTGATGTCTTAACAAAGTCTGCACCTGTATTTAGTAGCAATGTAATTACATTTTCTTTTTCTTCCTGGTTCAAAAGGCATGCCTCAATAATTACTTTTACGATAATTCCGCTGCCATGTGATTTTGCAGCGGCTACTACTGCTTTTACATCTTCTTCAACATATTTATAATCCCTGTTTTTTACTGCCCCAATATTAATAACCATATCAATTTCTTCTGCGCCATTTTTAATACAATAATTAGCCTCACTAACTTTTATTTCAGTTGGGGTTGCCCCCAAAGGGAAACCAATTACTGTACATACTTTTACACTGCTGCCATCAAGTAGTTGTTTTGCGTACTGTGTATAATAAGGGTTTACACATACCGATGCAAAATTAAAAACCTTAGCCTCATCACAAAGTTTTTTAACCCCCTCTAGCCCCGCGTCTGGCTTTAACAAGGTATGGTCTATCATTTTTGCTATATCTTCTTTATTCATCCATACAGCCACCTTTCAAATTATTATTCGCCGGATTGGTAAGCTGGCTTATAATGCTGGAGTATAGCGAGCTTACGTTAGCCTTCCAATTATTAGATATAATTTTAGCTTGGTCTTTTGTCACAACAGAAACATTTAGCTCCATTAACGCCACTTCATCTTCGTAGACCCCACATTTAACTATATATTCATTTGTTTTGTGGTCATAAAAATAATTAGCTGTTATCTCGAAATCACGTTTCAAAATCTTTCTATTGTCTTTCACATAATTAATTATTTTATTTCTTATTTGTGAAGGGATATTATTTTCAAAATAATCTAAAATTTGTAAACCCGTATCTGTAACTGTATACCTAGTATTATTATTTTCCTGTGTAGACTCTAAAAACTTTGAAGCTGCCATCTCTGCCAGGCATTGCTGAAGGGAGAAATAGTTCATATAGTCCTGCTCCAATGCAAATTGGGATATCTGGCTATTAGACATTGGGATATCCATTTTGTCAATCAAATACAATATAATTAATTTATTTTCCGCAACCCGGAGCATAGTTTCTTTTCTAGTCAACACAATCATCTCCATTAAAATATACTAGTAAACAGGCACTAAAAACAGATAAGCTTTATTAAGCAGCATCCCCATAACAGCCTAATTTAAAGCCTCTTTTGTCGCTAGCTAAATATCTTTTTTTCCCATGGCAAGCCATACCCTGTTAAAGAATATTGATTTTGCTATATCTGTGCTGTATTCGGGGCGATAAGGAAACTTGCCATAAATAATCGCCTGCCAACATATAAATGGCAACAGATTGAAGCCTGAAGCACTTTGGCCTAGGCTTTATAAAAACCGCCACCTCAAATTATCGGTAAAGCTTTAAGGCAGCCTAATTAGTAACGGTGACAAATACAAGCTCGGGCGGGTTAAAAATACGTGGCAAATAATGTATTGATAAACCACGGCTCACTACTAACGACGAATTTAAAAGTTCATACAAACCACCAGCATATTTTGGAAAAAAACCTTGGTTTGGCGCATAAAAGCCATTTACCAAAAAAGGTAGCGTAATCTGCCCACCATGTGCATGCCCCGCAAATATTATGTCAAAATTATATTTATTAAAAATATCAACATATTCCGGCCTATGAAATAATAATAAGTTCAGGCTTTCTTGCTCATAATCCTGCCCCTTTAAGGCTTCATCAATAAATTTAATTTTATCCATACTTGTTGCCGGTTCGTAAGAAGAAGGGTCATTAATACCTGTAATAGTGATATCTTCCCCATTAATATTAATTTTTTCTGTCTGGTTATCCAAATATTTAAGGCCATACTGTTCCATACTTTCGATATTTTGTTTTAAACTGCTTGACCAGTATTCATGGTTGCCGGTTACATAATAAATAGGCGCAACATCTTTAGTTTGTTCAAGGAACAATAATGTCCCATTAAAATCAAACTTGTCGTCCGCAATATCCCCTGTTAAAAAAATCAAATCCGGGTTATAGCCCCGTATCCTATCTGTCAAATCTTTTTGGCTGTTATTATGTATAGTATTATGTAAGTCTGACACATGGGCTATTTTTAAACCCTTTTCAGATTTGTACTGTAAAGGTTTAGATAAAGTATAATGGGCCTCTTTTATATTATTGTTAACGGCATACAATAAAAACATTATATAGGAAGCAATAAAAACTATTAAAAATATATAGTTAGAAAAATGTTTTTTGTTAATTGCCATATCAATAAACGTAAAAATAAAAATGCATATGCCCATGTAAATATACAAACCAGCTTCTAGCTTAAAGTCAAAAATTAATTTCCAATATGCAGATGTACGCAACCTAAAAGAATATCTAAAAACAAGAAATGAAAGGCTAAGTATTATAACAGAAGTTAATAATGCCAGTATTAAATTCACGCTTAAATATTTATCAAATAAAAATATTTTGTAGAAACAATAAACTGCTAAGCAAAGGGTAAAAAAAGCTATGTGAAAATTCAGTATCTCTATATTGTTAAAGCTTATTTTAAAAAACAAAAAAAGTGCTAACAAAACCAAAACTATCGGTATAAAATGGAACCTACTTAAATTCAAAAAAAAACCTCCCTATATAATGGGAAAAGCGCAAAAAATCATAGGCCGGTATCATTTTTATGATTGAATTTAATAATTATATCAAATAATCTTGCTTGTTTCAATAAAATTATATATGTAGGATTTTACCTAAATAACCTAGCCCCAATACTTCCTGTCTAAAGACCTGTAAGAAATAGCCTCAGCAATATGGGCAGGCCTTATATTGCCGCTAAACTCTAGGTCAGCAATAGTCCGGGCCAGCTTGATTATTTTATGGTAAGCCCTGGCGCTTAAATTAAATGATTCGAATGCCCTTTTCAGCATTTTTTTTGATTCCATATCTAAAACACAATATTTGTCTATCATTGCCGGCTGAAGCTCATTATTGATTTTTATTTTTTCACCCTTATAGCGGTTTGCCTGAAATTCACGCACCTTCACAACGCGGCTCCGTATTGCCGCTGAGGGCTCAGCTGTAGATAATTTATTTAGGTCATCAAAATTCACAAAATTAGCTTCTACTTGAATATCAACCCTATCCAGCAAGGGCCCAGAAATCTTGGCTAAGTACCTGCTAATCTGTTGCGTTGTACAGGTACATTTTCCATTGCTTCCATAATAGCCGCATGGGCAAGGGTTCATTGAGGCTACCAATATAAAATTAGAAGGGTAAGTAACGCTTTGGGACGCCCGCGAAATTGTAATCTGCTTTTCTTCTAAAGGCTGCCTTAATACCTCTAAAACATTTCTATTAAATTCTGTCAGCTCATCTAAAAATAAAACGCCATTATGGGCAAGGCTTATTTCACCAGGTTTTGGGTTCTTACCACCCCCTGTTAATGATGCATATGAAGCTGTGTGGTGTGGCGCCCTAAACGGCCTTTTTTTAATAAGGTAATCTTTATTCGACAGGGCTGAGGAGACACTGTATATTTTGGTTACCTCGAGGCTTTCATTGAAATCAAGCTTTGGCAGTATTGATGAAAAACGTTTTGCCAGCATAGTTTTACCGGAACCCGGCGGCCCTACCACTAAAATATTATGCCCGCCCGCCGCGCTAACTTCAAAAGCGCGCTTCACCACAAACTGACCTTTTACATCACGAAAATCCAATTCAAATATATCACTTTCATCTTCAAAAAAATCATTCTCATTAACCATTTTTGGTATAGGGGAATTTAAAAAATGCCCAATCATTTCATTTAGCCCCTTTACAGGGTACACTTCTATGCCGTCAACCAAACAAGCCTCTTTTGCATTTTCATATGGGACTATACATTTTTTTATATTTGAATCCCTTGCGCTAATCACCATTGGAAGGATACCGCTTACCGGCCTAATGGACCCGTCCAGCGAAAGTTCCCCTGTAATAAAATAATCTGATAACTTAGCCCCATCTAAAATACCAATGCATACTAATAACCCAGCAGAAATCGGGAGGTCAAAAATCGGGCCTTCTTTCTTTATATCAGCCGGTGCCAAATTAACCGTAATGCGCCGCATAGGGAATGTTATATTAGAATTTTTTATTGCTGTCCTCACGCGCTCTTTAGACTCTTTAACAGCAGAATCGGGCAAGCCGACTATATCAAAGCCGGGCAGCCCTTGGCTAATATCAACCTCAACCATAACAGAAAAACCATTTATACCTAACACTGACCCACTATTTATCTTTGATATCATAAATACCGCCCCAAAAATATTATTTCAGACAATTATATATAATTTTTTGCAATAATTCTATATGTATATCAATTTATTTTTACAATTCTATATTAGATATAAATTTAAGAATTCTACTTGACTTAATTTTATATTTTTTATAAAATCAACTGGTAGCAAGGCTTTTATAGCCAACAAACTTAAAACTGGTTTAAGGCTTGTGAATATAACGGGGGGCAAATCTTTATGGAAGAGAATATCTATTTAATTTGGCTATCACAGATTAATGGTTTAGGGATGAAAAAACAAGATTTGCTTTTAAATTTTTTTGGCTCGGCTAAAGAAATTTTTTTTGCTACCGAAAAACAATTATCATCCGTCAAAGGCCTCTTTGCCCAGAATATAAGTTCAATTATTATAAAGCAAAAAATGGAATTGCTTGATCAAATAAAAAAGATGCTTTTTGATAAAAATATTAAATATGTTTCTAAATTTGATAGTGGATACCCTGAAAACCTACTTAATATTTCAAACCCACCAATTGGCTTATATGTCTTAGGCAACCTGCCTGCCGGCAATAAGCCTAAAATTAGTATAATTGGGTCCAGGAAATGTTCAGACTATGGTAAAGCAGTTTCGTTTAAATTCGCCAAGGAGCTTGCCCAAAATGATGTTATAATAGTGAGTGGCTTTGCGCGAGGCATAGACACGCAAGCACATTTAGGTGCACTTGATGCAGATGGTATTACTATTGGGGTTTTAGGCTGTGGGGTAGATGTCTGTTACCCACCAGAGAATAAAAATATTATTGGGGCGGTATTAAAAAAAGGGTGTTTTGTGTCAGAATACCCACCTGAGACTAAGCCCTTCGCATCACATTTCCCTGTCCGCAACAGAATAATAAGCGGCCTAAGCTCCGCTACATTAATAATAGAAGCCGAAAAACATAGTGGCACACATATTACTTGTGACCAAGCGTTGGAACAAGGCAGGGATGTGTTTGCTGTACCCGGCAATATAACTTCTAGGTTCAGCCAAGGCACAAACGCACTTATTAGCCAAGGTGCCAATATGGCTCTTTGCCCAGGTGACATATTAGATTATTTAAATATGAATTCAAATATAGCGGTAAATAAAAATGAAACGCCACAATTGGAACTTGAAAATGAAGAAAAACTTATATATGGATGTATTGGCCTTGAACCTGTAGATATTGAGCAGATAATTATTGAAACTAAATGCCAAGTATCAACAGCCGTTTTTATACTTACCGAGCTGGAGCTCAAAGGGTATATTAAACAACTGCCTGGCCAAAAATATGCCCGGGCCATTTGATGGCCTATTTATAGCCTAAACCTATATGGAGGGAATCATGGCAAAAAATTTAGTAATAGTAGAATCGCCCGCAAAAGCTAAGACCTTAAAAAAATTTTTGGGCAGTTCTTATAAAATAGAAGCTTCACTTGGCCATGTCAGGGATTTGCCTAAAAGTGAACTGGGCATAAACCCAGAAAATGACTTTGAGCCAAAATATATTACAATAAGGGGAAAAGGCGAATTACTAAAAAAACTCAGGAAAGAAGTAAAGAAAGCAGATAAAATATATTTAGCAACTGACCCCGACCGTGAGGGCGAGGCTATCTCTTGGCATTTATTATACGCTTTAAAATTAGATGACCAAAAAGCCCAAAGGATAACATTTAACGAAATCACAAAAACAGCTGTTAAAAAATCTAT